>CAZKCK010000063.1:0-18913 GCA_964550695.1 uncultured Bacteroidales bacterium
TCTTCTACATGGGTTTACACATCGAAGCCAAACCAGGCGAAATAGCCGAAACCGTTCTGCTCCCGGGCGATCCGCTCAGGGCTAAATTTATTGCCGATAACCTGCTCACCGATGCAAAGTGTTACAACAATGTGCGTGGCATGCTTGGTTTTACGGGTTATTACAAAGGGAAAAGGGTCTCTGTACAGGGAACAGGCATGGGTGTTCCTTCCATCTCCATTTATGTTACTGAGCTGATTACCATGTACGATTGTAAGAATCTGATCCGGATTGGTACCTGTGGTGCCATACAGCCCGGTCTTGGTCTTGGGAATGTGATTCTGGCCATTACTGCTTCAACAGATTCAAATATAAACCGTTTGATTTTTAACAATATGGAATATGCGCCTCATGCTGATTTCATGCTGTTGAAAAACGCCTATGAAAAAGCCCTTGAAATGAACCTTCAGGTCAGTGTAGGGAGTGTACTCACAACCGATACCTTCTTTGTGGATGATATTACGGCTGCCTATGAAATATGGCGCAGGTACGGGATACTGGCTGTAGAGATGGAAACCACGGCATTGTACAGCATTGCAGCCCGTTATGGTGCCCATGCTCTTTCATTGCTCACTGTATCTGATCAGTTGGTGTCGGGTGAACGCAGCACGGTTGAAGAGCGGCTGACAGCCTTCACCAATATGATGGAAATAGCGCTTGGAATTGTTTAAAATGAATGAAAATATAGCATAGCATGAAACCCCTTGTTATAACTTTCGACAGTATAGTTGAGTTTATTTACAAGCTTCCTTTTGAAGACAGGCTGGAATTGCAAAATTTGCTTGAGCATAACATTGCTGAAACCAGAAGGAATGAAATTTCTGATAATTACAAAAAAGCGCTTGATGAATATAATTCAGGCAGCCTTGTATTTTCATCTGAAGTAAATGAGCTTAAAACATTGCTTTAATGGAAGTTTCGTTCAGTGATACTTTTATTAAAGCATTCAGGAAAAGGATCAAAGCAACTGATATTGAGCCAGAATTCTGGAGTAGATTAGAAATATTCATTGCTGATCCTTATGACCCAAAGTTAAAAACACACAAACTTTCAGGGAAATTAAAAGGTTTATGGGGATTTTCAATTGATTATAAATTAAGGGTTGTTTTCTTTTTTACGCAAGAGAAACCCAAAAAAAGTGTGCTCGTTGATATCGGAACACATGATGAAGTGTACTAAGGAATAGTCTATCGCAATTCTTTGCCTTTACACAAGCAAAATACAAAAGGTTTTCATTTAGCCGAACTAAAAAAAAGAGGTCATCCTTTTAGTGGACAACCTCTTTTGTATTGGTTAATTTTGTAGAAGGCGCTAGTTCAGCATGACCGGCATCACCAGCATCAGCATATTTTCGTTTACATTTTCAGGATCAACCTGCATGATCAGACCGGCACGGTTTGGAGCTGACATCTCAATCATAATGGTTTCAGTATCTGCATTGTTCAGCATTTCGAGCAGGAATTTTGAGTTGAACCCGATTTCCAGATCGGCGCCATCATAACTGCATGGCAGTACTTCGGCTCCCTCGTTCGAAAAATCAACGTCTTCGGCAGTAAGGGTAAGCATCTGCCCGGCCATTTTAAACCTGATCTGGTGGGTTGACTGGTTGCCATAAATGGATACACGCCTGATAGAAGCAATCAGCGGTGCCTTGGCAATGGTAAGAACATTGGGGTTATCACGCGGAATTACAGCATCATAATTCGGATATTTGCCTTCAATCAAACGGCAAATCATCACCAGATTGTTGAAACTGAACCTGGCATTGGTCACATTGTAATCAACCCTTACATCAGAATCATCGTTCGAAAGGTTGCCCTTTAACTGGTTCAGCGGTTTTTTTGGCATGATGAACGACAGGGATTCTTCAGAAGCCGCATCAGCCCTGCGGTAACGAACCAACTTATGGGCATCGGTAGCTACAAACGTGGCATCATCCGGTGAAAGCTGGAAAAGAACACCCGACATAACCGGCCTGAGTTCATCATTTCCGGTGGCAAAAATGGTTTTGGTAATGGCACTGTAAAGCACTTCCGATTTGAGTGTCAACGTCATGGGTTCTTCAAGTACCGGTGTCTGTGGAAACTCCTCACCGCGGTGACCAGCCAGTTTAAATTTGCCTGATTCTGAAGAAATTTCAACGGTTGACAGCTCTACATTAATAATAAACGTAAGCGGAATGTCATGATAGGTCTTAAGGGTATCGAGCAGTATCTTGGCTGGTATGGTAATCATTCCTTCGTCTTCCAGCATTTCGGGTGTGATGGATACACTCATGGTGGTTTCCAGATCCGAAGCAGTAATATTCAGGTTGCCGTCTTCGGCCCTGAACAGGAAATCATCAAGAATGGGTAAAGTGTTGCTTGAATTGAGCACACCGCTTATGGCCTGCAGACTTTTGAGTAATGTGGTACTTGAAACAATAAATCTCATGGGGTATTTATTTCGTAGTTATTATTTGTAAATCCTTATTTATTAATTTTTTAAACTGACAACCGGGTTTATTCTCAGCACAACTTCCCTTGCAGAGGGAAAGAGCAAATTTATATAAATATTCTGAAAACAGCACCGCTAAAACAATAGTAAAAGTAAAAAAATATTTCTTATGAAGTTTTATATGCTTTATTGATAACTTGTTTATCAATAAGTTGTAAACTGTTAAAAGGATTGTAATTTTGATATGAATTCATGATAGCGCATAGCGGATGAGGGGTTGAGTTGAAAATACCTGCCTTTCAGCTTAATTCTGCCATCAGAATTTTTAGCCCTACCTTTGCAGATTCTAATAAGAATTTCATGAATCTTTTACTTGCAGAAAACCTCAGGCGTTCGCTGGGCGAAAAATTGCTTTTTGAAAACCTGACATTTGGGATAGATCAGGGGCAGAAGGTGGCACTGGTAGCCCGCAATGGTACCGGCAAAACCACGCTTTTGAATATCCTGGCAGGTAAAGACCAGCCTGATGAAGGCAAAGTGGTTTACCGTTCAGGTATCAGGGTTTCCTATCTTTCACAGAATCCGGGTTTTGATGAGCAGAGTTCGGCACTTGAAGTGTTGTTTGATACTTCTAATCCCGTCTCTATGGCAGTAAAGGCCTATGAAAGCCTGCTTGATGAAGCACATCATAACAATACGGAGGTTGATGCCGCAAAGCTTGATGAAGTTACACACCGTATGGATGCACTGAATGCATGGGATTTTGAGGCAAGAGCTAAGGAGATTTTAGGAAAGTTGGGTCTTACTGACTTAAACCAACCCACCGGGACTATGTCGGGCGGACAACGTAAAAAACTTGCTCTGGCACAGGTTCTGATGTACGATTCTGATTTGTTGATTCTTGATGAGCCTACCAACCATCTGGATATAACCATGATTGAATGGCTCGAAAATTATCTTTCACGCCAGAAGCTAAGTTTACTATTGGTTAGTCATGACAGGTATTTTATTGATGCAGTATGCAATGAGATATTTGAAATGGATGGAATGCGGTTGTTCCGTTACAAAGGTAATTACGCTAAGTTTCTCGAAACCAAATCAGAAAGGGCTGCCATCGAAAAGGTTGAAATGGAGAAAGCCCGCAACAGCTATGCCCGCGAACTCGACTGGATGCGACGCATGCCACAGGCGCGAGGCACCAAACAAAAAGCACGTATCGATTCGTTTTATCAGCTCGAAGAAAAAGTGTCACAACGCACTGAGCAGACTCCTCAGGCTTTTGCAGTTGCCACCCAGCGTATGGGCAATAAAATCCTTGAGTTAAATTATGTTTGCAAGAATTTTGGTGAACTTCAGATTGTTAAAGACTTTCACTATATTTTCCGCCGGGGTGAAAAAATAGGCATCGTTGGCAAGAACGGAACAGGGAAATCTACCTTTCTGAATATGATTACCGGTAAATTAAAGCCGGACAAAGGTTCAATCGTAAAGGGTGAAACCATTGTTTATGGTCATTTTGAACAGGATGGACTTATTCCTGACTCCGATAAACGTGTACTTGAAATTGTAAAGGATGTAGCCGAGGAAATCAAAACCAAAAGCGGAAGCATGGGAGCGGCTCAGTTCCTGTATTATTTTGGGTTTAGTTATGCTGACCAGCACAGCTTTTTCTCACACCTGAGCGGAGGTGAAAAACGCAAACTATATCTCTTACTCACATTGCTGAAGAATCCTAATTTTCTGATACTCGATGAACCAACAAATGATTTGGATATCTTTACGTTAAACCAGCTTGAAGAGTTTTTGGCAGAATTTCCGGGTTGCCTGTTGGTGGTATCGCATGATCGTTATTTTATGGATCGTGTTACTGAACATATGCTTGTGTTTGAAGGTGACGGTTTAATTAAGGATTTTCCGGGCAATTATTCTGATTATGCTTTGTGGAAACAGGAAAATGCACCCAAAAAAGAACTGAATGATCAGAAGCCGGTCCGTGATAAAAAGGCCTCATCCTCCAAAGCTTCCTATAAGCAAAAAACTGAATATGCGCTGCTTGAAACTGATATTGCCGCACATGAACAAGAGAAAACTGAGTTAACTGGAAATATGAACTCAGGGAATGGAACGCATGAAGAACTTGCCACCTGGGCAAAGCGCTATGCAGAACTCGTGAATCTGATCGACTCAAAAACAGAGCGCTGGATGGAACTGGATGAACTGATGTAGGGTTTACTTTATTAATTGATCATACTGATCCGGTCTTCTGCTGTCAAAAATGTGATTACGGTTGGTTATTTGCTTATTGCGTGCTTCTGCAATATCAATTTGTATAATGCCTTTTGTAGTGGTAATTGCGTCAGCCTTCAGGAGTACGCGGCCATCAGGTGCCGTAATGATACTCTGTCCGGTAAATGTTATTGCTTCTTCGGTACCGGTGCGGTTGGCCGTGATGGTGAAAATTTTATTGCAGAGCGAATGTACTGCCACCGCCTGCTGGCAATAAGGCAATACCAGATTTGATGGATGGCAAACAATATCAGCACCTTGTAAAGCAAGTATCCGCCAGGCTTCCGGAAACATCCAGTCGAAACAGATCAACATGCCGATAGTATAGTCGTTAATTTTAAATACCGGAAAGCCGAGATCGCCCGGTTCAAAAAAATCAACTTCATCATTGAACAGATGAACTTTGCGATAATGTCCTTTTACGCCTTCCGGCCCAACCAGTACGGAAGAATTGTAAAGTTTACCTCCTGACCGTTCACAGAATCCTGTAACAATATGCATGTTTTTCTCAGCACATAAATGCGTCAGGCTTTTAATGAATAAGCTGTTTCCAATCTCCTCCGATGCTTTAACTGCTTGTTCTTTTGAGATAAAATTGTATCCGGAATTTGACAGTTCAGGAAGTACAAGCAAATCAACACCCCGGATGGGTTCAATCAGGTCGCACACCAGTCCGGTATTTGCCTTTAAATTCCCCAGAAATGGTTTAAACTGCAAAAAACCTGCATTCACAAGCATGTTGTTTAGTCTCTGATGGTTTCAAAATCACCGTTGGTATGGAGCCTGATGATGGTGGAAGGGGAGGTGTTTGAGAGGTTATCACGGCAATACCGGGCAATGTAACCAACACCATCCCTGATTTCCTGATCAATTTCATAAAAGTGGGAAGGAGAAGCATGTCCTGAAATATTGGCTGAGGTTGAAACAATTGGTTTGTTAAGCTGACGGATCAGCTCAATGCAAAAAGGATGCTTAACAACCCTGATAGCAATGGTACGTGTGGAAGGAATAAGGTTTTTTGGCAGATTTATGGCATCTGGGTAAATGATGGTGAGTGGTCGTTTGAAACGTTCAAGCAAATCATGCGTAATGGGAGGGATATTTCTGACATACTTTTTTAGCATTTCTGTGTCTGAAATAAGAATGATCAGGCTTTTTGATTCAGCCCTGCGTTTCAGATTATAAATGGCATCAATGGCTTTACTGTTTGTAGCATCGCAGCCAATTCCCCAAATCGTATCTGTTGGATATAGAATGAGGCCCCCGCTTTTAAGAACTTTCAGGGCATTGGAAATGTCTTCGCTAAAATTTTGCTTGTCGCTTTCCATAATTTATAAACAATGAATTAGTTGGTCATTTCTGATTGATGATGCACACCTGAAATGCTTTTCCGGACAGGCGTTAAACCCGTGAAGTCCGCATGGCCTGCAATTTAATCTTTCATTTGTTTCAACAACATGTGATACAGTTGATAAGGGTCCAAAGCCGAAATCAGTAACGGTTGAACAAAATATTGCACATACCGGTGCATTCATAGCCGAAGCAATGTGCATTGGGGCTGAATCATTTACAAAGTTCATTTTTGCATCACGCATCAGGGCTGCCGAATCCAGAAAACTGAGCTTGCCCGAAAAATTCATGCAATTCAATTTGCCAGATTTATGTATAATTCTGTTGCACAATTCAATATCGCTTGAGCTGCCTAAAAAGAAAACATACAACGCTTCAGGTAAGGCTCTTGTGAATTCTATCCATTTATTTTCGGGATATTGTTTTGTGAACCAAAGCGATGCAGGCGCAATACAAATGTAAGCATGCGTTTTGTGCTGCGACATTCGTGCAAAATGAAACGGCTGGGGATATATTTTTATTCCAGCCTCCGGTTTATGGCCCAAAAAGCTTATTAAGCGTAAATTACGATCAGTTTCATGCAAGCCACCCGATTTTATTGTGTGTTTATACCGGTGTGTAAAGAATACTGAAAAAGGATTTTTCGAAAATCCCGATGTGATGGAAGCACCGGAAAGCGCAGTAACAATCCCTGAACTGGCAAAGCGCTGACAGTTAACCACAAGGTCATATTTCTCAGCCCTGATCTGCTGTATAATTGTAAAAAGATGTTTGTATTTGGTGGTTTTCTTATCCCATACCAATACATTCCTGATAAAAGGATGGGAGTCGAACAGGCTTTCGATACCGGATTTGAGCAAAAAATCAATTACCGCCAACGGGTAGAGCCTGTGAAGCTCCTCGGCAACAACGGTCGCCAGAATCACATCCCCGATTGATGCAGTCTGTATTACGAGTATTTTATGTAGATTTTCCGCCATTTGGGTTAAACTGGTACATCAAAGGTACGCAATGCTTCGTTTAATGATGTTTTTAAATCCGTTGAGGGTTTCCGTTTGCCGATGATCAGTGCACACGATACGTTGTATATGCCGGCTTTGAATTGTTTTGGATACGTCCCGGGAATTACTACAGAGCGCTCCGGAATGTGCCCCTGGTAAA
Source organism: uncultured Bacteroidales bacterium (assembly GCA_964550695.1). Lineage (GTDB taxonomy): Bacteria > Bacteroidota > Bacteroidia > Bacteroidales > TTA-H9 > CAZKCK01. The sequence goes on from CAZKCK010000063.1 coordinate 7,273, forward strand.
TGACCGGAGCTTTTTCTGACACATCAATAATTTTTGTTGAAGCTGTCAAAACAACATTTGCCCCCAATACGGCTTCCTTTTCAATTCTGACGCCTTCCACCACAATACATCTTGAACCAATAAAGCAACCATCCTCAACAATTACCGGGTTTGCCTGTACAGGTTCCAAAACTCCTCCAATGCCAACGCCACCGCTCAGGTGGACGTTTTTACCAATCTGGGCACACGAACCAACTGTAGCCCAGGTATCTATCATTGAACCTGAATCAACATAAGCGCCGATATTTACATACGAAGGCATCAGAATTACACCCGGAGCCAGGTATGAACCATATCTGGCCACTGCATGCGGTACAACCCGCACACCTAAAGCTTCATAACCTTTTTTGAGCGGGATTTTATCATAAAACTCTAAAGGTCCGGCTTCAGTTGTTGCCATTCCACAAACCGGGAAATAGAGAATAACGGCTTTTTTAACCCATTCATGAACCTGCCACAGGCCATCCACCGGTGATGCAACCCTTAGCTTTCCTTCATCCAGTTGCTTCATTACCTGTTGTATAGCTGCAATTGTTCCGGGCAATGAGAGCATAGATCTGTCGTTCCAGGCTTCTTCAATAATGTGTCTTAATTCGTTCATCAGGTTTACCTTTTTGCCTTACAAAAATACAAAGGCATTTGGTATAAAATCAATCTTAAAACAAAATGTACATAAATTCATTCATTATGGCATGTTTTCGTAATTTTGCCAAAAATTCATATGGGCAGAGTACTGGCTATTGATTACGGCCAAAAACGTGTTGGATTAGCTGTAACCGATGAGTACCGGATTATTGCAAATCAGCTTGATACCGTTCATGTAAGCGAGATCATTAAGTATCTTAAAGCTTATGTTGCACGCGAAAAAGTCGATATTTTTCTGGTAGGTGAACCTCGTCAGATGGATTATACCTTGTCAGATGCTTCACGCTTTATTGAACCTTTTGTGAAATTGCTGAAAAAAGAATTTCCGGGATTCCCGATCGAAAGGGTAGATGAACGCTTTACTTCAAAACTTGCCGTAAGAACTATCCTGGAAGCAGGTTTAAAGAAGAAGGATCGGCAGGACAAGGCTCTGGTTGACAGGGTCAGCGCTACGATTATTTTGCAGTCATGGCTCGAAGCCCAATCATATAAAATTTGAAAATTGTTGTTTATGGTATATCCTGTTGTTGCTTACGGACATCCGGTTCTGCGCAAAAAAGCCGAACCGATTACCGCGGATTATAATGAATTTGAAGTATTTATGGCCAACCTTTGGGAAACGATGTATGTTACCGATGGCATCGGGTTGGCTGCACCTCAGGTAAACAGATCAATTCGTATTTTTGTTCTGGATGCCAATGTACTGGCCGAGAAATACCCTGAAGGAAAAGGATTTAAAAAAGCATTTATCAATCCGGTTATTCTTGAGGAAGAAGGTGAAGAATGGGTTTACAGCGAAGGCTGCCTTAGTATTCCTGATATCCATGAGGATGTATTGCGTAAACCAAAATTGTTAATCCATTATCAGGATGAACAGTTTAATCATCATGAAGAATGGTTTGAAGGAATAGTTGCAAGAATTATTCAGCATGAATATGACCATTTGCAAGGGGTTATGTTTACCGACAGGCTGAGTAATATACGTAAGATGCTGTTAAAAAGGAAATTAAATGATATTTCAAAAGGTTTTGTAAAAGTTGATTACAAAATGATATTCCCGCTTATTAAAAAAGGCAGATAATTATTATTCATGATCATAAAAATAAATACGATGAGATTAAAAGAATTGATTTTTCCATTGCTGATTGCTATGGTTATTCTAAGTGCCTGTAATTCATCAGTCAAATTGCATTCTGAAAAAATTAAGGAATTAGAGGATGTTGTGTATGCTGAAAAAAACTCTATTCCTGAAAAAAATAAAGCAAAAGAGCTTATTTCGCTTTATCGTGAGCATTTTTTGAAATATAGCTCAGATACATCCAATGCCGATTACCTTTTTAAGGCTGCTGAATTAAGTAATTTTGTTCAGGACTACAGGCAATCTGTAAATCTGTATGATACAATTATTTCCAATTTCCCTGATTACAAACGGGCCGGAGATTGTATGTTTCTGAAAGGTTATGTGTATGATACCCATATGCAGCGGATTGGTCTTGCAAAAGATGCGTATAATGCATTTCTTAATAAATATCCCAAACACGAACTTGCTGATGATGCTAAAATGGCATTGCTTTATCTGGGAAAAACAAACGAAGAAATTCTTGAAATTATCCTTAAAAACAAACAGGATACGACTTTAAAGGATGTTGAAAATTAAAATCTGATTGTCATCAGGTGATCTCCGGGCTTATTTCATAAACTCCTGCTCGAGCAAAGTCTTGAGTTGTGAAGGTTTAATGTTGAGAGTGATGCTGCCTTCCTTTGAAAATGAAATTTCGCCTCTTTCTTCTGATACCACAATAGCCAATGAATCGGTGCGCTCTGTAATGCCAATTGCTGAGCGGTGCCTTAAACCTAATTCAGTCGAAATTTTGTTGCTTTCAGATACCGGAAGTATGCAACGGGCCGCGCTAATCCTGTTGTTTACAATAATTACGGCCCCGTCATGCAAAGGGCTGTTTTTAAAGAAAATTGTTTCAATAAGCAGTTCCGAAAGACCAGCATCAAGTTGTTCGCCTGTATTGGCATAAAGTTTTAGTTCATTTGATTTTGCAATGATGAGTAATGCCCCTGTGCGTGTTGCAACCATTCGCTGGCAAGCTTTAATGATGACATCAAAATTCAGCGATTCATCATTTGAAGTTGCTACCCGCCAGAAGAAGAACCGTCTTCTTTTTTCCTGCATAAAAGTATTTGGATTGCCCAGCAATAACAGAAACTGCCTTATTTCTGGCTGGAACACAACAATCAGCGCTATAAATCCAACGCTGATAAAAGCACCGAGAATTTCTGACAACAATGACATCTCAAGGGCATTTACCAGTTTCCATAAAATAATCACTGCTACAATTCCGATGAAAATGTTGATAGCACCGGTTCCTTTTACAAGGTTGTAAAGCTCAAAAAGCAACAAAGCCACGAGCAGAATGTCGATCACATCAAATAGCCTGAGTCCGATAAATGCCTGAATATATAATTCCATTGCTGAATATTATCTTTTTTTAACAGATTTCAAAGGTATAAAAGAACAGCCAGTTATGATGAAGACATGCCGGGTTTATTATTGAATTTTACCTTGAAAATAGGTTAAATGTCTTAATGTTAATGGTATACAATTATTTTAATGCTTTTTTAATTCATTTACCAGCCTGATGCATTCAACTGCTTCCCGCACATCGTGTACCCGGAGAATATCCGCACCATTCATTAACGCAATGGTATTGAGCACAGTAGTTCCGTTTAATGCTTCTTTTGGGGTTGTATTCAAAACTTTGTTAATCATCGATTTGCGTGATAACCCAACCATCAGCGGGTAACCGGGTTCCTTAAACTCTCTGAGATTATTGAGCATGTGGTAATTGTGTTCAACTGTTTTTCCAAATCCAAATCCGGGATCCAGAATGAGTGATTGAACTCCGTGTGCCTCAAAATATTTCGCCCTCCCGGCCAGAAATTCTTTTACTTCCTTTGTAACATTCTGATAAACCGGCGAATTCTGCATATTACCCGGGTTTCCCTGAATGTGCATAATTACATATGCTACTTTCGCTTCGGCTATTATGTCAACCATTTTGGGATCAAAAATTCCACCCGAAATGTCATTTATCATTTGTGCCCCGTATTCAATGGCCATTTTTGCAGCGGTGCTCCTGTAGGTGTCAATTGAAATACAAATATTTTCAAAATGTTTGTTTATATTTTGAATAACGGGTTTTAATCGGTTAATTTCTTCATTTTCAGATATGATAGCAGCTCCGGGCCTGGTTGATATAGCACCAATATCAATGATATCCGCTCCGTTTGAAAGTAATTCTTCTACCCTTTTAAGTTGTTGCTTTTCATTGCTATATGTTCCCCCGTCGTAAAAAGAATCGGGAGTTATATTCAGAATGCCCATTACCAGAGGAACATCAAACTTTAAATTACCATATGGCAACAGAAAGTGATTATTTTTTAAAGATGTTTTATCTTTACTGCCTGAAATCATCAGTATATTTTTTGCAAAATTACATTAATCATGAATAACCTTACATCCCGACAATTTGATCAGGTAGTGGTATTTTGCCGCAAATTGTTTATGGCTAAATTAAACGATTATGGTACTTCATGGCGTATATTAAGACCCAGTTCGCTTACCGATCAGATATACATCAAAGCACAGCGCATCAGGAATATCCAGGAAAAAAAAGTGCAGATGATTGATGAAGATATCAAATCTGAATTTATTGGCATTCTGAATTATGCCCTGATTGCATTGATACAGCTTGAACTTGATGATGATGCCCCAATGGACCTGGAGCCAACATTGGCACTGCATAAATATGATGAGTTGATTGCACGCACTAAGAATCTGATGATGGCTAAAAACCATGATTATGGCGAAGCCTGGAGGAATATGCGGCTGAGTTCGCTCACTGATATTATACTCATGAAGCTTATGAGGGTCAAACAAATTGAAGACAATGCCGGTAAAACAAGTGTTTCTGAAGGTCTTGATGCCAGCTATGCCGATATAATAAACTATGCCGCATTTGCGCTTATTAAAATATTTGAATCTGATAATACCAAAACCGCTTAGTAATATGAAAGTTTTAAGAATATTCAGCCGATTTATCATTGGTTTCACATTTTTGTTTTCGGGTTTTGTAAAAGGACAGGATCCTCTGGGAACAGTGTACAGGATTGAAGATTATTTAATAGCATATGGCTGGGATTGGGCAATGCCCTACGCTTTGTTCCTTTCGGTATTGTTATGTACTGCCGAGTTTGCGCTGGGTGCCGGATTGGTATTAAATGTTAAAATCAAAATTGTTACATGGTTGGTATTTTTAATGATGCTCTTTTTTACAATAGTTACTTTTTTTGATGCCATATACAATCCGGTGCCCGATTGCGGCTGCTTCGGTGATGCGATAATTCTTACAAACTGGCAGACATTCTGGAAGAATATTGTTTTGATGCTTTTTGTCGGTTTCCTTTTTTATACACAAAAAGCTTCATCAAAATTCTGGACCCCGGCATTACAAACTGGCTTGCTTCTGGCTGTAATCCTATTATTTGGAGGATTTTCTGTTTGGTCATACAGGCATCTGCCGGTAATTGATTTTATGGCTTGGAAAGTCGGAAAGAATATGTATCCCGAAAGATCCTTACCTGTTACCTATTTTGTAACATATAAAAATACCAATTCAGGAGAAGTAAAGGAATATCCTGCTGACAATTATCCTTTTAATGACTCCTTGTGGATGAAACAATGGGTTTTTGTTTCATCACGTGTAAATGACCCCAATAAGGAGAGCAGGCATAACCTGCTCATCACTGACAGTACGGGTACCGATGTTACAGATATTTATCTTAAAAATTCTGAATATCAGTTGGTTGCTGTATCTTATGATTTTACATCCTGTGATATCGAAATGCTTTCTGAAATCGCTGTCTTTGGCAACAAATCAGAAAATGCAAATGTTTCATTTATTTTTGTTACTCCGGCATTAAAAACCGAAATAAATTCATACAGCAAGCGAACCAATGCGGTATTTCCGGTTTTAAATGCTGATGATGTTACACTTAAAACAATGGTCAGGGCAAATCCCGGATTAATCCTGTTTAAAAACGGGATAGTGCTGAATAAATGGAATTGGCGTGATGTTCCTGAATTCGAAATATTTAGTGCTAAGTATCTGAAGTAATTTATGAATACAGAAATTGAATTTGATTTTGGAGATTTTACGCTCCGGCCTTTTCGTGTTACAGATGCTGAATCATTGGCACATTATGCAAATAACAAATTGATTGCCGGGAATCTGCGCGACGCTTTTCCATATCCCTACACAATCAATGATGCTGTTCAGTGGATCGAAATAACCAGTAAATCAATGAATTCACTTCTGTTGGCTTTGGTAATTAATGATGAGGTTGTTGGTTCAGTTGGGGTGTTCCCACAATCTGATGTGTACCGTTTAAGTGCTGAAATCGGATACTGGCTTGCACCGTATTACTGGAATAGAGGATATATGGCTCTGGCTATTAAATCTATTGTTGATTATGTATTTAGCAATTCTGACATAGTCAGGATATATGCCGGAGTCTTTGAACATAACGCAGCATCGGCCAGGGTACTTACCAAATGTGGATTTATTCATGAAGCTACACACCATAACGCCGTAATTAAAGACTCGGTTATAATGAATGAATTGATTTATTCATTATTAAGGCCTGTTTTACAATAATATAGCCTTTTTAATGATTTTTGGAAACTTATTCGATATAATGTTTGGCTTTTTGCTTTAATTTTAAAATATTTAAGTAATTATTTTTAAATTGCAACTCGTTAATTATTAATTGATTACAAAAAAGTGTTAAATAAATATGAAATTTATTTAATATTTTTTCGAATAAAACTTTTTTTTAGATCAAAAATGAAATATTTTTGTTAAAATTTTGACTAACTACTATGAAAAGCATCATTTTAACAGATCAGGAAGCACACGAGCTTCAGGAATTTTATTTCCAGGAACTCGAGAAAACACAAAGGAAATTGAATCACCTTCAGGGTATTCTTGGTAAGCTTGAAATTGAAGAAGTTTCTGAAAAGCCTCAAAAGCCTGCCAAAGTACCTTCTCAGAAAGCCTTGGAAACTGTAGTTGAAACAGAAACATTGCTTACTGAAGTAGCAGAACCTAAAAAACGCGGCCGTAAAAAAAAGGTCGTCGATATTGCCGAAGTGTCTGAACCCAAAAGACGTGGCCGTCCAAAACTTGAAAAGCCTGTTGATGAAAATCCCTCTGAACCTAAAAAACGGGGCAGAAAGAAGATTGAAAGACCCGTTGACGAAGTTCCTTCAGAACCTAAAAAACGTGGTCGTAAAAAGAAAGAAATTCTACCGGAAACTGACGGAATCGATCAGCCTGCAAAAAAACGGGGTCGCCCCAAAAGAATTCTCCTTGATGAGAATGGCAATGTAATTTCCAAAGGTAAAGCAAAGCCAAAAAAGCGCGGACGCAAAAAGATCAGAAAATCGAAAAAATCCTCTGGAAAATCTCCAGCCCGTGCAAATTGGACACAATTTGTGTTAGATACCATGATTGAGTTCTCCAAACCATTCTCTTCCAGAGAATTGTTGATGCTGGCCGTTGAACGTTTGGGCATACCTGATGATATGTTTGACAAAAGCCGGATGAGCATTGCAGCCTGCTTGTCAAATCTTGCCAGCAAACGTGGAAAAGTCAAAATCTATTCTGTACCTGACAGTAAAACTCAGGTATATGCATTACCTCAGTGGTTTGATGAATCAGGAGAATTGGGTGAGGACTATGTTCAAAGAATTAGTAAGTAAACGAAATGCTGGATTTAGTTAATTAATTAGATATCAGTCATTTCTAACATCTTCGTTTCTTTATAATTTTTAAAATGATAGTCCTGATTTTCAGGTTTTGTTGATCAAAAAATTAACCCCCTGCACATAAGCCGGGGGTTTTTTATTGCATTTTGCGTAAATTCGGGACCCTCCGTATAATTTTTTTCGGTAATTTCGTAGTTTGTATTTGATAAAACGCAATAGTTGTTTGTTGCTAATTATTAATTTCCTTTTAAAAACTAAACTCATGAGACGTAAATTTGTAGCCGGAAACTGGAAAATGAATACTGATTTTGATCAGGCTGAAGAATTGATTTCGGAAATTGCTGATAAGCTTGAAGAAATTGAAAATGAAGAAGTTGAAGTCGTAATTTGTCCACCATTCCTCTATCTTGAAATGGCAACTGATATTGCATCAGAAAGTGTATTTAAAGTTGGTGCACAGAATATGAGTCAGTTTGAATCAGGTGCTTATACAGGAGAAGTTTCTGCAGCAATGCTGGCTTCAGTTGAGGTTGATTATTGCATTATTGGCCATTCTGAAAGGCGTAAATATTTCAGCGAATCCAATCAGACACTTGCTTTGAAAGTTGATCTGGCTCTGAAACATCGCGTACTTCCCATTTTTTGTTGTGGCGAAATATTGGCAGAGCGCGAAGCAGGCCACCACTTTGATGTAGTGAGGGAACAACTTGAACAGGCTCTCTTCCACCTTGATGCGGATCAGTTTGACGATGTTGTTATTGCATACGAGCCTGTCTGGGCCATCGGCACTGGCGTAACAGCCTCTCCGGCCCAAGCTCAGGAAATGCATGCCTATATCCGTAACCTGATTCAAAAAAAATATAGCACCGAAGTAGCAGAGGAGACAACAATTCTGTATGGCGGTAGCTGTAATTCAGGCAATGCCCGTGAATTGTTCGCACAGAAAGATGTGGATGGTGGCCTTATTGGCGGCGCCTCACTTAAAGCTGATGAATTTGTTGTGATCATCAATTCATTCTGATTTTTTCAAATGGAGTACACCGAATTATCTATTGACATTATTCCTCAACACATTGACAGCGATGTTCTTACTGCTATGCTGGCAGATGCGGGATTTGAAAGTTTCTCTGAAGAAAATGGCATTTATAAGGCATATATCCAGCAAAAACTATTCGATCAGATTGCTGTTGAGCAAATTTTGCTAAGCATTGGCTGTACTGTCTTTTCTTTTAGTGACATTGCCGATCAGAACTGGAATGCAGTCTGGGAAAGCAATTTTGAACCGGTAGTCATAGCAGGGCGTTGTTATGTACGCGCCCCGTTTCATGACCCGGCTCCGCAATATCCGTATGAATTGCTCATCGAACCTCAGATGTCGTTTGGTACAGCCCATCACGAAACTACCTCACAAATGATTTCATTGTTGCTGGATGAGCCTCTTGACAATAAAAGTGTACTCGATATGGGATGCGGAACCGGTATACTTGCTGTTCTGGCTGCCAAACTTGGCGCAAAATACGCATGGGCTATCGACAATGATGAATGGGCTTACAACAACAGCATCGAAAACGTTCAGCGTAACAATACCCCAGCCGTCAGTGTGTTTTTAGGTGATGCAGAAATGCTTAATGCAGCTCCTGAATTTGATGTGCTTCTGGCCAATATTAACCGGAATATTTTGTTACGCGATCTTCATGTATATCGTAAAGTATTAAAAGATAATAGTATCGTTTTTATGAGCGGGTTTTATGAAACTGATTTGGATGCAATTGTTGAAGAAGCAGGTAAATATGACATACAACTCACAAATCATATTGTGCTCAATAAATGGGTTGCTGCCCGCTTTCATGTGAAAGCATAATCACACACCAATGAAAAAAAACATAGCTACACTGCTGGCCCTTCTGCTGGTTTTAACACTCAATGCACAGGACAACCAGAATTTATGGACTTATCTCGACGGACTGTATAGTAAGGTTGAGGTAAAAAATAAGGATAAGGATGTTGTTTTTTCAGGACGTGATTTTTTGGCAAAAATCAAAGAGAGCTGGATATCCGGCGCTGATGAACAGGTAACCAAGAGTGTACAAAAGCTTGTTGAGCGGCGTTACAAAGTTTATCCTGATATTTCGAAATACCTGGATCAGCTCGTGCGATTGGGAAAAATATCGGGTAATGCTGAATCAATCAGAGGGTATGCTGAGTCCGTTTCGGTTTTGCTTTCAAAGCCCGGAAATGCCGATTATAACCTGTTTATTGAAAATACCCGGCAATTGTTGTCGGATACAACCCTCAGCAATTACAAAACTTTTGTCTGGAAGACGAATAAATTTGACTTTATTATAGTACCTGCTCCCGCTCCGGTTATTAAGTTTAATAATGTAAACCTGATTTGTGTTATAAATAACACCAGACAGCTGATTTACAATACATCCGGTACTTATGACCCTGTGGCGGTAACCTGGAAGGGTAATGGCGGAAAAGTATTATGGACCAAGGCTGGATTTTCAGAGGATTCTGTTTATACAAACCTGACAAATTATACGATTGGACTTCAGGGGACTGATCTGATAGCCGATTCAGCTGTTTATGTGAATCTGAGAATTGCGTCGTCAGGAATCAGTGGAAAATTTGAAGATACATTCAGGCCGGGAAAATCTGATTTTCCAAAATTCAAATCATACGGTAACAATATTTTCCTGAAGGATGTGGCACAAGATGTTGATTACCTGGGTGGTATTGTTGTAATTGGGAAAACTATCGATGGCGTTGGCAAACCGGAACATCCTGCCACCCTCTATTTTGATACGCGTAACAAGGGGGCGATCAGTGTAAAAGCGGGTTCCTTTAATTTTACCGGTAAATTTATCGCCTCAAAAGATGCAAAAGTCAGCATTCAATACAAACAGGATTCAATTTATACCCCCAACATTTCTTTTTTGTATGATCCGGCTTTACGCAAAGTCGTTTTGTTTCAGAATAGCAGCCTTTTGTCATCAAGCCCTTACTATGATTCATACCATAAGATGGATATCCGGGCTAACTCAATTTCGTGGAATATTGATGATACACTCGTGAGTTTCTCTAAAGGTGCCGGATTGATAAAAGAAGGTGATGCCTCATTTATATCGGAGAGTTATTTCAGGGCCGATGATTTTCAAAAGGTTCAGGGCATCGACCCGGTGAATCCGCTGGTAAGCCTGTACAATTATTCTGTAAAAAAGAAGATCAAAACATTTACTGTTCAGCAATTCGCTGATTTTGCGATGATACCACCGGATCAGCTTCGGCTGAATATCATTAAACTTGCATCACTGGGCTATCTGTTGTTTGATTTTGATACCGATAAAATTGTATTGAAAGATAAATTGTTTCATTTTGTTGATTCAAACAACGGAAAAAAAGATTTTGATAATCTCGTTGTATTTTCAGATTCTACCAGGCAAAATGCTGTTCTTAATCTTAAAAATCTTGATCTTCAGGTTTTCTCTGTTCAACAGGTGATACTTAGCGACAGCCAGCGTGTGATGCTGAATCCGTATGATTACACACTTATCTTGAAAAAGAATCGTGATATCGCATATTCCGGAGTAACCCGGGCAGGATTGTTTGATTTTTTTTCAACAAAAAACAATTATTTCCTTTACAATGAATTCAGGATCAATTTGTCAGAAGTTGATTCAATGAAATTTGCAGTCATTGACCGTCGCAGGACTGATAAATATGGAAATCCGGGTTTATTGTACATACAATCAGTTGTTGAAAAACTTAAGGGAAATATCAATATTGACAATGTTGACAATAAATCCGGGCGCAAAAGTTTTAAAGTTCCTTATCCGGTTTTTAAAACAGATTCAAGCCATTCATATGTGTATTACGATCGTGGCAAATATGCCAAACGATATAAGCGTAAATCATATTTTTATAAAGTTAAACCATTCACGCTGAATAATCTGGATAATTTTATGCTTGATAGCCTTGACCTGAAGGGTGCTTTTGTTTCGGGTGGAATCTTTCCGGAACTTAAAAAACCATTGATCGTTCGTCCTGATGCTTCTCTCGGAATAGCTGTACATACAGGCAAAAAAGGTTACCCGGCATACAATCTTGCAGGCG
>CAZKCK010000064.1:0-6692 GCA_964550695.1 uncultured Bacteroidales bacterium
TAAAATTCATAATTTCCGTAACTTTGGCGCGGCAAAATCAACCTTCCTGTAAATCTTGAACCTGTTAATCATTCTTTCACGCGTACCTTATCCGCTCGAAAAAGGCGATAAACTGCGGGCATATCACCAGATACGCTGCCTGTCGGTGCACCACCGCATCACCCTGGTGGCCCTGAGTCATGAGGCTGTGCATTCCGATGCCGAAAGAATCCTTTCAGCTTTCTGTGAAGAAGTACATGTGCTCAGGCTGAACCGGTTTACGGTGGTTGTAAACCTCATCCGTGCGCTGATACAAGGGCTGCCTTTGCAGGCAGGGTATTTTTATTCGGGGCGCAATTACCGCCGCATCAAGGCCATCATTGCCCAATCAAAGCCCGACCATATTTATTGCCAGCTTCTGCGGACTGCCGGATACGTAAAAGATGTTCATATCCCCAAAACCCTTGATTATATGGATGTTTTTTCGGCGGGTATGCTCAGGCGCAAAGAAAAGGCTCCCTGGCTGTTGAAACCTTTTTTCGGGCTTGAATACCAGCGCCTGTTAAACTATGAGACCACCGTATTTGACTGGTTTAACCATCACACCATCATCTCCGAACCCGACCGGGCTCTCATCCCCCACAAACTGAATCATGAAATTGTAATTATCAGCAATGGGGTGGATCAGGATTATTTTACTGCCATCAAAGCCGAAAAAAAATACCAGGTTTTGTTTACCGGCAACATGGGTTATCCACCCAACATCAATGCTGCTGAACTGCTCGTAAAGCAAGTCATGCCATTGGTCAGAAAGTCATTTCCGGAGGCGGTCGCTGTGCTTGCCGGAGCCAATCCCCATGCCCGAGTGAAGGCCCTTGCTGACGATAACACCATTGTAACCGGCTGGGTTGATGATATCAGACCCTGGTATGCGGCATCAGAAGTGTTTATCGCTCCCATGCAGATTGGAACAGGCCTGCAGAACAAACTGCTTGAGGCCATGAGCATGGGTTTACCGGCCATTACTTCAGAACTTGCCAACGGCGCACTTGGTGCTATACCCGGAGAGCAGATACTTGTGGGAACCACTGCTGAAGAATTTGCAGCACATATCATCAACCTGTTGAATGACAAACAACTTTCTCTTAAAATAGCCACTGCCGGTCAGCAGTATGTAACTGATACCTTTAGCTGGGAAGGAGCCACCCAAAAGCTTTCTGACCTGATGACATCATAAAAACAAAACCCGGCCAAATTGACCGGGTTTTCTCATTAATCACCAAAAAAAATCACCTTATAAAGCTCCTTCGTCGTAGGCTTTTTCGCCATGGAGCGCATTATCAAGGCCAAGTTTTTCTTCATCTTCTGAAACCCTTACCCTGGTCATGAGATTGATGGCAGCCAGCATCACGTAAGTGAAAATAAATGCATAGGCCGAAGCAATTACAACTGCCACAATTTGTTTCACTAAAAAGGAAGCATCACCATACAGCAAACCATCAGCACCAGCGGGATTAATGGCTTTGGTTGCAAACACACCCAACAGAATTGAGCCCAGAACGCCTCCAACACCATGTACGCCCCATACATCGAGGGCATCGTCCCATTTCATCTTGTTTTTCAGTTGAACGGCCAAATAACATACGATACCGGCAATGGTTCCGATAAGTGCAGCCGCCCACAGGGGCACAAAACCAGCGCAGGGGGTAATGGTGGCCAGACCGGCAATGGAACCGGTGAGCATACCCACAAATTTGGGTTTCTTTTCACGAATCCATTCAATGATAACCCATGCCACCGTTGCAAATGAAGCAGCCACGTCAGTATTCAGAAAGGCAATGGATGTTATTTTATCAACAGCAACTTCTGATCCGGCATTGAAACCATACCAGCCAAACCACAACAGTCCGCTACCGATAGCCACCAGCGGGATGCTGTTGGGTGTTGAGTTTTTGTCGACTCTGGCACCAACATAAAACACAGAAGCAAGTGCAGCAAAACCGGCTGTGGCATGTACCACTATTCCTCCTGCAAAGTCGAGAACGCCCCACTGTGCCAGCAGTCCGCCACCCCATACCATGTGAACAAACGGGTAATACACAAGTATTTGCCAGAATGTTAAGAATATCATATACGATTTGAAGGTAACGCGGTTGGCAAAAGCACCAGTGATGAGGGCAGGGGTGATGATGGCAAACATCATCTGGTAGGCAATAAATACAATTTCGGGAATTTTGCCATTGGAGTACATTGCATCAATTGAAACATTGTTCAGGAAAGCTTTGTCGAAATTGCCGAAAATGCCGCCTTCGCCCCCGCTGAAGCACAACGAATAACCAAAGGCAAACCACAAAACGGTTGTCCAGCCCAAAGAGGCAAAGCTCTGGATCATGATCCCCAGAATATTACGCTTGGTGGCAAGTCCGCCATAAAAGAAAGCAAGACCGGGGGTCATGAGCATGACTAAGCTGCAGGCCAGCAGCATAAACCCGGTTGAACCAGTGTCTAACATGTTAATTTTATTTAAAAGGTTGGTTTATAAAGTAATTCCTAAAACGAAATAAATGTTCTGGGTAAGGGGATTGGTGATGAGGGATGCTTTTACCGGCAACTCAAATTTATCGGTGATGGCAATTTTCTTGCTGGTTGAAATACCCGCATTTACCACAGCAGCCTCGCTTCCGTAAAATCCGGCAGTGGGTGTAAATCCTGCAAAAACGTCAAGCGCCTGACCTTTTACATTGAAGCTGTAACCAAGTTCAATATAAGCCGAGTAGTTGTTTTTAAAAGTGGTATCACTGGTTGCGGCATCAATTTCCATTTTACTGAAGTCTTTGTCGTTGCCATAAACCAATACGCTGGCCAGCAGGCTGACAGGGAATTTTTCGCCGCCCTTGTATTGGGCAAAGGTTTCAACCACATGGCCGGTTGAGGCGTTCTTCCAGTTGAAGTACTTTTGTCCGTCAGCAGCGGGAATGCCGTCGGTAGGGAAGAAGTAATCAGTAACACCAAGGCTGACACCTCCAAGGGTATATTTGGCATAAAGGTCGACTTCGGAATAGGTGCCCAGTGTGCTGATGGCTCCCCAGCTACCGATTTCAAAATTTCCGGCTGTGAGCGACAGGGTAGGCTGAATGTTGGGAGATGCACCAAAGTCGAGCCCGCGCCATACATAGCGGCTTACGATATCTGCAGCAACATTCAGTTTAACGTTGCTTTCCTGTGCTGTGATGAATAAAGTGCTGAATAACAAAACAGCACAAAATGTTAAATGTAATAAACTTCTAAATTTCATAGGTCTTTGCGGTTGGTGAATATACACCGCAAAGATTCCCCGAAACCACAGCCAAAACAATAAAGGCTGGTTTAATTCAGACTCAATGAATGTTTATTTTTTTTTAAGTGTTTCACTGAGCAAGGATAATTTTTAGAATCCTTTATAGCAAATGGGAGGAATCTCGAAGCAAGAGGTCTCCCGTCACCTACATTAGAGGGAATTTTGAATTTTGAATGATTAATTTTTAATTTGCCCTCCATTATTAATCATCCCTTGTGAATCGGATATTGTTTATTGCTTTTTATTATTTGCTTTTTGTTATTTGTTATTTGTTATTTGATTTTTGTTATTTGTTATTTGATTTTTGGTGTATTTTGGTGCCTTGGTGCTTTGGTGGCATGAAAATCCAAACCGGAGTGAATTTTGAATAATAAATTTTGAATTGGCTCACCATTTACCCTTAACCATTTACCTTTTACCTTTCACCCGTGGTTTCGACAAGCTCAACCACCGGGCTCTGTTTACCAAATAAAAAGTAATTAGTAATTGGTAATTGGTAATTAGTTGGAGACCAATCACAAGTCACCAATCACCAATCACCAATCACCCTTCACCCTTCACCTTTCACCCGTTACCCTTCACCCTTCACCCTCAAATAGATACAAAATTATTCCGTATGGCAAATTTTATCAGATCGGCTGTGGTATTGAGCGACAATTTCTGCATAATGTGGTTCTTGTGAGCACCAACCGTACTTGCACTGATAAACAGCTTTTCGGCAATTTCGGCATTGGTGTATCCGCCTGCTATCATCTTCAGGATTTCTTTTTCACGGTTTGAGAGGCCCGGATCTTCTTTTGCAACATCTTCGCTGCCTGAGCGGGCAAACCGTATATAGCTTTTCAGGATGGCATCGGAAATCTGGTCACTGAAAAACTCCCCTCCGGCCTGAACTTTCGTAATGGCATTGCTGAGCTCATTCCACGAAATGTTTTTGGGCAGGTATCCCTTGGCACCCGACTTCAACGCATTGAAAATAAACTCCTCGCTGGTGTACATCGAAACGATGATTACTCTGATTTCAGGGTATTTTTCTCTGAGTATGGCAGTAAGTTCAATCCCCGATTTCCCGGGTAATGAAACATCCATAATCACAATGTGCGGCTTTACTGTTGCAAGCAGTGCCATCAGTTCATCGCCATCGGCTGCTTCACCCACCACCAGCACATCGGGGGTCTCGTTCAGCAGGGCATGGATGCCATCGCGCACCAGCCGGTGGTCGTCAACAAGAATAATTTTAATCTGGTCCATATCAGGCATAGGGTATTTTAACAATAATAACGGTGCCCTTTCCGGGCTCGGTGTTGAGAATAAAAAAACCACCAATCAGCAAGGCACGTTCTTTCATATTCAGGATGCCGTTGCCACCTGTAACTGATGAGCTATCAAAGCCCTTTCCGTCATCGCGGCAGGTGAATTCAATGTGGTGTTCACTGATTTGAATATCAATATCAATCGATTCGGCTTCTGCATGTTTCACAACATTGTTCACAGCTTCCTGAGCAATGCGATAGAGATATGTTCCCGATTTTACAGCCGGATTGGTGAGTGTCCCGGTAACATTGAAGGTAAGTTTAAGCCCTGAATACTGGGCGGCATCTTCAGCAAGGCGGCGAATGGCCGTCACCGGCCCGAATTCTTTCAAAGCCGGTGGTGTAAGCGACCTACAGATGGCACGTACTTCATCAATAGTCTTGTCAACCAGTTCTTTGGCCTGGCTTACCACCGTTTTAATTTTTAGTTCGTCAGCGCGGGTGGCCAGTTCAAGCCTGAGCCGTATGGCACTCAGGGCCTGCCCCACACTGTCGTGCATTTCGCGTGAAAGACGCTGCCGTTCAATTTCCTGACCGTCGATTACCGAACTGAGCCGGCCGGCACGTTCTTCCAAAAGTTGTTCGTTTTGCTGTTTCAGCTTGCCGGTCATGAAGTTGAACGATTCTGCCAGTTCACCTATTTCGTCGTTGTCAACAATTTCAACCCTGGTATCCAGATTGCCTGAACCAACACTTGTAACAGCTTTCCTGAGTTTAATCAGTGGTCGGGTGATGCGGCGGGCAAATAAAAATGTGAGTATAAAAAATACGGTACCTGTTAACAAAGTAAATATCATGATGGTAATACGCAGACTGTTCACCGGGACCATGGCTTCACGATAATCAATCTCTGCCAGAATATTCCATTGCAGTCCGGGAACCTCAAGTTGAGTGAACGACGAAAGCACCCTGATGCCCCGGTAATCGTCACATTCGGTGGTGCTGGTTTCTCCTGTGATCACTTTGATGGATGCTAAACTTCTGGTTTGCAGCCTGAGCACGCTGTTTTCGGTAAATCTTGACTCACTCCTGAAAAACCTGTCATTGCCAATAAGATAAGATTCGCCGGAGGTACCCAGCCCGTCTTCCGGATTGGATTCAAGCATAATTTTATTGATGGCTTCAGGTGAAATTTCAAGCACCACAATCCCATTGGTACCGCTGATAAGGGCTGCAGCATACAGTCCATTGCTGCCTGATTCAGTGTAATCAACCAAAATCCCGCCTGTGTGCTTGTGTAAATTGATGCTGAGCCGTTTCATAGCCGGATTTTCAGGATTGCACATGCTGAAAGGAAAGAGTGAATCGGTCACAGGAATGTTCATTTCAATTCCTTTTACATAGGTTCCGGTAACCTGTAGTCTTTTGTAATAACCACATTCGCTCAGGTATTGGAGTAAGTAGCGGTCAAAATTGTTTTGAAAAAAATGGGAATTGTTTTTTTCAACCAATGAATTAGCCATGGTTAACATCAGCATCTGTTTGGCATCCTGTGAATTGGCAATGAGTTCCACATCGCGTATACGGTCCGCAAAAAAGGCTTCAATCTGCTTCTTGCGCACGGTCCTGACGCTGGTAAGCTGGTTGAAAGTGCGGTCCATCAGTGCATTGCGTGCGCTGTAATAGGAGAACATGCCAATAATGCCAATGGCCCCGGTACCCAGGAGCATAAAAAAGAGGATAAGTTTTTCAGTAAGACTGATTTTCCGCATAGGGCAAAATTATAAAAACCTGTGGTTTTAATGTGAGAATGTGAGAATTTGCAAATGTGAAGATATGGAAATTTGGAAATGTGAAAATGAAGGAATGTTTGTTGTGTAAAGGTTGAGCCAATCGTTAATAATATTGATGTTTTAGATTATGCATTTTTCATACCTTCGCAATATGATTAAAAAGCCGAAACCTGTTTTTGACAAAAGGATATTCTGGGATGTGAACTTTGAGCGTTTAAACTACGATGCCAAAGCCAATTTTGTGATTGAGCGGGTATTTGAACGTGGCGATGTGGAAGATATACGCCAGTGCCGCCGTTATTATGGCGACGAAAAAGTTACCGAAGCCCT
>CAZKCK010000064.1:6792-10125 GCA_964550695.1 uncultured Bacteroidales bacterium
TTAGTTTTAAAAATCAGACCTGGACCGGCGTAAAAAAAGGCATTCAGAAAGCCGTTCGTGATTACCTGATTTGATTTTGTACGGTTTAAATGTATTCTCATGATTGACAAGCAAATGCAGATACGTCCGTTTATGCTGTCAAAGCTTCTGTCTGATTAAGTCGTATTCATATTAATTTGAATATAAGTTCCTAATTGTCAATAATAAAGATATTAACTCTTCTATATTTGCACTTTCCATCATTCATAATTAAAAATTAAAAATTAAAAATTCCCCATTCCGCTGTATTTTTGCATAAAAATCAGAACTCTATGGCCGACGATAAAAAAATTATTTTCTCAATGGTGGGTGTAACCAAAATTGTTCCGCCCAACCGACAGATACTTAAAGATATATACCTTTCATTTTATTATGGTGCCAAAATCGGTATCATCGGTTTGAACGGATCAGGGAAATCGAGCCTGCTCAAAATTATTGCCGGAATTGATAAATCCATCAATGGCGAAGTGGTGTATTCTCCGGGTTATAGCATTGGTTTGCTGGAGCAGGAACCGCACCTTGACGATACCAAGACCGTGAAGGAGATTGTGGAAGAAGGCGTGCATCAGGTAGTTGCCCTGCTGAAAGAATATGAGGAGGTGAATAACAAATTCATGGAACCCATGAGTGATGATGAAATGAATGACCTTATCACACGTCAGGGCGAACTCACCGATCTGATTGAACATGCCAATGGCTGGGAACTTGATTCCAAACTCGACAAAGCCATGGATGCCCTCCGTTGCCCGGAGTCTGATGCCATGGTGAAAAACCTTTCGGGAGGTGAACGCCGCCGTGTGGCCCTGTGCCGCCTGCTGTTACAGGAGCCTGATATCCTCCTCCTCGACGAGCCTACCAACCACCTCGATGCCGAATCAATTGAATGGCTCGAAGTTTTCCTGAAAGATTACAAGGGTACCGTTATTGCAGTTACGCACGACCGGTATTTCCTTGACAATGTGGCCGGATGGATTCTTGAACTCGACCGTGGAGAAGGCATTCCCTACAAAGGCAATTATTCATCATGGCTTGACCAGAAATCGACCCGGCTGCAGATGGAAGAAAAAACCGAGAGCCGCCGTCGCAAGACCCTGGAACGTGAGCTCGAATGGGTCCGTATGTCACCCAAGGCCAGGCAGGCAAAATCAAAGGCACGTCTCAATGCCTATGACCGCATGATGAGCGAAGACACCAAACAAAAGGAAGAGCGCCTCGAAATATACATACCCAACGGCCCCCGGCTTGGGAACAAGGTCATCGAATCAAAAAATGTTTCCAAAGCTTTTGGCGATAAAATCCTGTTCGAAGGTTTGTCGTTTTCACTTCCACCTGCGGGCATCGTAGGCATTATCGGACCAAATGGTTCGGGTAAAACAACTTTATTCAGGCTCATTATGGGTCTTGAAAAACCGGACAGCGGTGAATTTTCGAATGGTGAAACTGTTAAATTGAGCTATGTTGATCAGGCCCACGCAAATATTGATCCGGAGAAAACAGTCTATGAAGTTATTTCAGAAGGCAATGAACAATTCTTTATGGGCGGAAAACTCATAAATTCAAGGGCTTATGTTGCCAGATTCAATTTTTCAGGAGCCGATCAGGGCAAAAAATGCGGTGTGCTTTCGGGTGGTGAACGCAACAGGCTGCACCTGGCACTTACACTCAGATCTGAGGCCAATGTGCTGCTGCTCGACGAACCTACCAATGATATTGATGTCAATACATTGCGGGCACTTGAAGAGGGTCTCGAAAACTTTGCAGGATGTGCAGTGATCATTTCTCACGACCGTTGGTTCCTCGATCGTGTAGCCACACATATACTTGCTTTTGAGGGCGATTCACAGGTTTATTTCTTCGAAGGCGGATACACTGAATACCACGAGAACCTGAAGAAACGCCTTGGTGACGATACACCTAAACGCGTGCGGTTTAAAAAACTGATATAAAGCCATCCATGGCTGTACCTTCAATTCTTGAAAAAGCGCTCAGAACCTGGAAATCTGATAAATCGTATTTTATCCTGATTCTGGGTTTTGGTGTGTTCCCTACACTCTTCTCTTCTTCATTGCTTGTATTTTTCTATGAAACACTAAAGCAGATGGCCACAAATGAATCAGCCGTCATACTGTTTTATGCGGCTACTGTTTTCTCGATGGCTTTTGCGCTAACACCAACAACTTTTATTGCAGTGCTGAGCGGTTATTTTTTTGGATTTGCTGGCCTGGCCGGTATCATGATTGCTTATCCGCTGGCAGCAGTTACCGGGTTGTGGTTTGGGAAATATGTCAACAGATTGTTTACAGGCCGGGATTATTTTGACAATCCTGCATTGAAGTTGTTTATCGATAAACTTTCTGAACGTCAGTTTTTTCTGTTCTTTTTCTGCCGTTTATCACCGTTTTTGCCCTTTGCCATGACAAATGTGGCACTTTCACGCATGAATATCCATTTCTGGAAATACATAGGAGGTACGATGACGGGCATGTTCCCCCGTACTTTTTTGTTTTTTCTGGCAGGTATGCAAACGCAGGATGTAGTGGCTTTTTTAAAGCATCCTGATTCTTCCGGTATGCAATCGCTACTGATTCCGCTGTTTATACTGGTTTCACTTGTGGGATTTTATTTCCTGCTTCGTAATGTGATTCAAAAAATGCGGTTGGAAATCAGTTCAGAACATGAAGACAAATTATAAATTCAGTCTAAATACGATGATCAGGATTGACATTCCATTAATTTCCGGTGTTTCTGATGAGGCCAAACAATCTCCGCGTTTGCGTAAAAACTATAATTTTCACAGTGAAGCCTCTGCCACCATGCAGCGTATGCTCAATGCCATGGAACCTGAAACCTACATTCAGCCGCATAAACATGAAAATCCGGATAAAACTGAAGTTTTTTTTTCGCTGAGGGGCAGGCTGGCTGTTATAGAATTTAATGATGAAGGTACCATTCAGGATTTTGTAATCCTGAATCCTGATGATGGCATATTCGGAGTTGAAGTTGCTCCGCGAACATGGCATATGGTTGTTTCGCTGGATGAAAGTGCTGTGTCATATGAGGTAAAAGATGGCCCTTATGATCCTCTAGATGATAAGTGTTTTGCTGCCTGGGCACCCGCTGAGGGAGCAGCGGGAACAACAGAATACCTGAAGGCCATCAAAAATTCCATCGGATTCTGAACGATATAAAAAACCCTGCAGAAATTCAATTCTACAGGGCTTTAGGTGTTAATTTTTTAGTTTAGAAAGAGAATCCGATCTCAAACTCCCATTGATTCATCTCAATGGTAATGGT
>CAZKCK010000064.1:10225-18631 GCA_964550695.1 uncultured Bacteroidales bacterium
TTTAGAAAGAGAATCCGATCTCAAACTCCCATTGATTCATCTCAATGGTAATGGTTTGAGCAGGGTCCATCCGATTGGCTCCGGTTACCTTGTTATTGAGTGCACGTACAATGGCAAAATCGAGTTCCTTTTTACCGAATTTCTTTGTAAAACCAAGAGTTACATGGTTTTCAATAACTGCCGGGGCAAGAATATTGAACAAAACTTCTGATGTTTGAACCGGGTTGTTACCATGCGAAAAACCAGCACGTAAATCCATCGTTTCACAAACGCTATACTGAGCACCTACTTTAAAAATGGTCATGTCTTTCCAGCCAAAACCAGAACCTTCGGTACTTCCGAGCGGAACATAATTTGGATTGGGCACCAGACCTGTAGCGCCCATTGCATAAGGCATAAGAGCGGAAGGTGTTATCACATTGCCAACAGCTTTTACCTTGCTGTAAAAAATCTGTTTTACATCGACTGCAAATGCCATTTTGCCTGTTTCATAGGCTAATCCTGCTGTCCAGTTGGCCGGTACATTGAATTTGCCTTCTTCGGCAAATAATCCTTTGTACTTATCAAAGGCACTCATATTCAATTCAGTCTGGTAAGTGGCACCCATTGAAAGGCCTTTTACAATAGGCCCCATAATCCCTATTTTTCCACCAAAACCATATGACATATCATAATCGTTATTGGTAAGAGCATCAGGATACATCGACATTCCAAAATTACCGAAAGCCTGTAAACCTGTTGCCTGGAATGCCTGGGCTGCACCAATAGCGGTTAGTCCTGCACTCCATCCCTTGTACAATTCCCTTGAAAAGGAAAGTGTTCCAAAGCCCTGCATCATGCTGATTCCGGTTGGTGATGAAACACCATTCATCGGATTGCTTCCGTCGGGCATTACCGCGCCATCAAGGTATTGGGCATAAAAAGTCTTGGTTTCATACTCAGAGTTCATACCACCATTGCCGTACATTCCAATTGAAATACTGCTTTTTTCATTCAACGGGATATTAATTGCAATTGCAGGCATCGGGAATAATTTGTTGATGCTTTCATAAGTACCGGGTGTTAAACCAAAAGGAGGAGGGAAACTTGTTGGAGAGGGCATCGTAGGGGCACCTTCAACTGTGTAAGAACGGTTAGGATTGAACGCAGAAATGCTGAAGCTGAACTTGGTGCCGAGTTTGAACATCCCGGCAGGATTGTTGGCTCCCAAAAGTGAATGCTGATAAAGCGCGATTCCCGCACCACCCATTCCTTTGTTTTTTGTACCGAATGCGACTCCGAAATAGCCATCAGTGGCAAAAACAGGATAATTCATAAAAATGGCTAAAATGCTTATAGCCAAAATTTTAGAAAATTTGCTTAAAAAACGGTTAATCATAAAATGTGAAATTAAAGTTAGTATAAAGTGTTGTGTGTTAGGGTTTACATTTATATAGATCCGCTGTATTTCAATACAGTTACATTTTACACAAATATATAGATATTTATAAAATTACATACTACAGTTGTTGAAAATTTGATGAATCTCAATTTTTTATTTATTTTCGCTTATTCTTAACTACATTATTTTTATTTACGATATTCTAAAACTACCTTATCTTATTCATTATGAAACTAATCAAAGAATTTAAAGATTTTGCCATGCGTGGCAATGTGGTTGATCTGGCGGTGGGTATTATCATTGGGTCAGCATTCGGTAAAATTGTATCGTCAATTGTGAATGATATCATTATGCCTCCTATTGGTCTGTTGATCAGTGGTGTTAAGTTTAGTGAGATCAAGATTAAAATAAGTGATGCCGTTCTTGATGCTGCCGGTAAAGTGACAAAGGAGGCAGTTACGATCAATATTGGCAATTTCGTCCAGACTATTTTTGATTTTACCCTCGTAGCTTTGGCAATCTTTTTCATGATCAAACTGATTAACAATATGAATCGCAAAAAGGAAGAATCTGCACCTGCACCCGCTTCTCCTCCTGAACCTACCAAAGAAGAACTTCTGCTTACCGAAATCAGGGATATTCTGAAACAAAAATAGTTAAGCACTGATTTGATTACAGATGGATCCTCCGGATTACTGAATCACTGTTTCTTTTCAGCTACATCTGCCTCCTCTGAACCTAAATCCGTACATTTGCATAAATTCAATTTCAATGCAGATTGTACCTGTTACCGATAAACGCACTGCTAATCAGTTTTTAGATGTGGCGCGTGAGGTTTATAAAAATGATCAGATTTGGGTATGCCCTCCTGATGATCAGATCAGGGCCGTGTTTGATCCTGCGCAAAATGTTTTTTTTAAACACGGAGAAGCCGCCCGCTGGATTCTATTGCGTGAAGGCCGTCTGATCGGTAGGGTTGCTGCATTCATCAACCGGAAAAAAGCGTTCATGGGTGAGCTACCTGTTGGCGGTATGGGCTTTTTTGAATGCATCGAAGACCGTGAAGCTGCATTTATGCTGATGGAACAATGTACAACCTGGCTGGCCGAACGAGGCATGGAAGCGATGGATGGCCCGATTAATTTCGGAGAAAATGATAACTTCTGGGGACTTCTTGTTGACGGATTTACACACCCTGCTTATGGAATGCCTTATAATCCAACATATTATCGTCAGTTTTTTGAGGCATATGGGTTCGAAATTTATTTTGAGCAAAAAACCAAACACCTCGATTTTCGGAACTCTTTCCCTGACAGGTTCTGGAAAATTGCCGATTGGGTACGACAGAAACCCGGGTTTAAATACCTTCACCTCGATAAAGCACAGATTTCCAGATTTCTTGACGATTTTAAAAAAGTGTATGATCAAGCCTGGAAATTCCATGATGGTTTTACACCAATCAACAAGGAAGATTTAATGCGGACATTCAGTAAGTCCAAAGCCATTATTGACGAAGAACTCATCTGGTTTGCATACCATGAAAATGAACCTATAGGTTTGTGCGTTATTTTTCCTGACATCAATGAAATGATCAAATCTTTCAAAGGGAAAATGGGTTTATTCAATAAGTTAAGGTTGCTTTACAGGCTTAAAACACATCAGTACAGCAGGGCAAGAATGGTTATCATGGGCGTGGTACCCAAATATCAGAAATATGGAATTGAATCTGCTATTTTTTGGCATATGAATGAGGCGTTGAACCGGCGACCATGGATTCATGAAGTTGAATTGAGCTGGGTAGGTGACTTTAATCTCAAAATGCAGGCCCTTCATGAATCAGTGGGAGCAGTGGATGCCAAAAAGCATTTTACCTACAGGAAGATATTTTCAGGGAAAGCCAAAGTAGAACGAATCCACAATATTCCGACAGCTTCACGTGAATTTGAACGGGAGAATTCCTGATTTATTTTTAACCATTTGCCTGTCTGTTGTTTATGCCCTGATTTTAAAGGTGTTTAACAGATCAAATTCAGGAACCGGACAACCTTTTCCTGTCGGTTCGTTTCTGGAATATTTAAATCGGCTTTCACAAAATCTGAAAATGAGTATCGCCGGCCGTCCCTGGTTTTAATCCGGGTCCAGTGATAAAAATTGGAAGGGATTACAAAATCATCCATCGGTCTGGCATGTTTGCTTCCCTTGAAACGCTGAATTACTTCAATTTCATCAAACCGGATTGTTATAGAAGCCTTTCTTCTGGTATAGGTAATTTGTTGATTTTCATTGTCTATTGTAAGTTGGATTCTTCTGTCGTGAAAATAATACTGCAATTGCAATATAATCTGTAGGAGAACGAAAACACTTATAATTGCAGCCATTACCAAAACCCAGAACATATCAAAGAAATACCAGTTGATGATTAATCCAATCGACTGAAACAGGTAAAACCATTTTGAGTTTTTAATTGGTTTCCAAAAAAGGGCTCTTTCGAGTGAAAATACTGATATCATGCTATTTATAATTTTGGATATTATTCATCTGCAACAGCACCGCCCTTGTATAATTGTTTCTGATATTTTACTGAAGGTGAAGTAAGTAAAGGTCCGAGTCCAAGGCTATCCCATTTTTTATCAATTGCAATTATCGTCTCTGTGTTCATGGTTACAATATTTGGCCATAATCTTTTAAATCCGTCAAATGCAGCTGACTTTCTTGAACCGTCAATGGCCAGGCAGGGAAGGTTTCTTCCAAAGCTGTCAAGACCATAAAAACAATCGCGGGCCGGATCAATATTGTTGGCAATTCTCCATACAAGTGAATATAAATCAGTTAGATCAGCAACATCCTCGGTATAAACCACAAAATCAATCCCTGCAAGTAAACCCTCATTGATGAAAGACTGATGTAAAAGGCGGATGTGCTGCTGCCGGTTTTTCCTGACCGCAATCAGCAAAATCCCTTTCTTTGCAAGATCTACAGAAACGTCGGTTACTTCCGTATGATTTCTTCTTAACTCAGCTTCAATTCCGGGTTGAATGTCATGCTTTACTGATTTTGAAGAATTGGTAGCATCAATGCCCATTTTCCCTCCAAAAGCAAACTTATCAACGGCATGATCGAGCACATCTGCAGGTCCCCTGAAAAAATGTATATCACTTAATACATCCACATTGGATGCAATTTCTGCTATTACAGCATTGTAATCATTTACATTTACATGGCTGTTTACCACTATCATGATCTTGTTAAACATCATCTGGCCAGCACCCCATAAAGAATTCATAATCTTATAGGCCTGACCTTCATATTCTTTTCGTATTGATACTATAGCGATATTATGAAAAACACCTACTGTTGGCAGATTCATATCAACAACTTCCGGATTCATGGTCAGCCGGATAGGGGCCAGAAATATCCGTTCTGTGGCTTTGCCAAGCCATTCATCTTCCTGTGGCGGAATCCCGACAATTGTTGCAGGATAAACAGCCCCGCGACGGTGGGTGATGCAGGTGATGTGCATTTGCGGATAAAAATCAGCCAGGCTGTAATAACCGGTATGGTCTCCAAATGGGCCCTCAAGGGCCAGAGCTTCATGCGGTTCAACATACCCTTCAATTACAAAATCGGCATCATCAGGCACTTGCAATTCATTGGTCAGGCACTTTACAAGGTTAACACTTTTTCGTCGGATAAATCCGGCGAGCAGGTATTCATCAATATTATCAGGCAATGGAGCTGTAGCGGCATAAGTATAAACAGGATCTCCACCCAAAACAACAGCAACCGGCATACGCTTTCCGTGCTTCTTCCAGGCCTCATAATGCTTTGTTCCGGTCTTATGAAGTTGCCAGTGCATTCCCAGTGTTTTACGGTCAAAAACCTGAACACGGTACATGCCTGTATTCCTGTGACCTGTGTCGGGATGAATGGTGTGAACAAGCGGAAGTGTAATAAAAGGCCCTCCGTCAAAAGGCCAGCAGGTTAAAACCGGAAGGCGCGACATATCGGGTTGGGGAAAAACGACCTGCTGACATTCACCGCGTCCTTTTTTGTGTTTGGGCATCCATGATGAGATTTCATGAAGCATGGGCAGCATCCGCAATTTGCCCATCAACCCTTCAGGAGGAGTAGATACAGACTTCATAAGTTCGTCAATTCTTTGGCTTATATCATCCAGATTATCAACGCTTAAAGCGGTACAAATTCGTTTTTCACCCGCAAAAGCATTCAGCAGGACCGGGAAATCTGTACCATTATTTTCAAACAAAAGCGCATGGCCTCTGTTTTTTACAACACGGTCATTGATTTCAGTCATTTCAAGCCTGGGTGAAACAAATGCGCTGATACGGGTCAATTGACCCATACTTTCAAGCTTAGTGATAAATTGCCCCAGATTTTTATATGCCATAAGTCAAAGATTTTGTAATTAGTGAACAATACAAATATAGGATTGTTTTTTATGACAATTGCTTCAGGTGGTCAATCACCAGTGTATCTGCCTGAAAAAAAGACCAGGGGACTTTGTGAAAATCGGAGAATTATATCAATCTCAGTTTCCAACCCCCTTAAAAATAACACATTTAATAAATTTTATATCCATTATGAAAAAAAATCAGGGAATTTCAACATTTTTAGGAAACCCGCTTACTTTACTCGGCGACATGGTTAAACCCGGTGACAAAGCTCCGGAATTTGTTGCCATAGGTGAAGGATTGAAACCTGTAAAACTCAGCGATTTTGCTGGTAACGTTATTATTATCAGTTCAGTGCCGTCTGTTGATACCGGCGTTTGTGCTGCACAAACCCGCCGTTTCAATGTTGAAGCTGCAGCACTGGGCGATATAAAAATTCTTACCATTTCATGCGACCTTCCATTTGCGCTTGGCCGTTTCTGTGCTGCTGAAGGCATCGATAAGGTGGTAACACTTTCTGACCATAAAGACACCAGCTTTGGCTTAAACTATGGTTTTCTGATCGAAGAACTGCGTTTACTCAACCGTGGTATCGTTGTTATTGACAAAGACGGTATCATCAGGTATGTTGAATATGTAAAGGAAAACACCACCCATCCTGATTACGATGCGGCCTTAGAAGCAGCCAAGAAGTTGGTTTAATTGCTTTTTAAGTATTAAAAAATCCCTCATTTACTTCAAAATGAGGGATTTTTTTGTGCGCAGCAATCAATAAATTTGTCCGGGCATCAAAACTTTTTTTCGTTAAATGCCTGTGGCTTTTCTTCATCATTATATTTTGAAGGGCATTTAAGTAACATGCTTGAGGCCTTGAATTCATCGCCTTCCATACTTCCAACCAGCACCACCTGTTCCGATTTTTCAAAATCCTGTGGTTTTGAATTGTTATAAACCACTTTGCGGTTATTTCCCTTTCCGTCAATCAGGTAAAAGGCAAGATAATTGGGATTTTTCGGATCGTAGGTAATGGTTTTGGTCGTATCGAGTTTGCCAATAACATGTAACTCCTTGCCGGGATTTTTAGCGGCCAGATCAAAATCAGAATAGGTACTGGCATCAGCAAATGTGGAAATAATTACGCCTATAGCAAGCACTATGGCAATCAGAATAATTATATGCTTTGTTTTCATGCTTCAGTTTATTATTTTTTTTCGTCCTTTATTTCATGCAGCCACTTTTCGAGGCGGCTCATCTTGCGGTCAAGCGTAAACAGGTAAAAAAATACGCCTGTAAAAATCAAAGCCATTACGGCTATTACTACAAATAATTTATTTTCAATCATTTCGAATTATTTTTTTATAGTTCAGTATGTTCAATCAATGCAGTTTTCATCTTCACCATTCTCACTCTGATTTTCCAGATCCATATGCCCATCATTACCCAGCCAGCAATAGCGGGATAAAACACAAGTCGCATCATCGAATCCAGACCTTTTACGCCCAGTCCGGGGTTACCGCCCTTTCCGGGATGAATGGAAGCTTCAGCCAGACGCGGAAGAATTCCGATAAAAACAATCAGTAATACAAAGGCAAAAATATTGTAAACAGCCGATATTCTGGCCCGTTTCTGTTCTTCGTCAATTGAACCCCTGAGAACTGCATATGCCAGATAAATCAGAATACTCACTGCAGCACCATTCAGTTGCGGATCGTTTACCCATGGCCGTCCCCACGTAAAATTTGCCCAGATCATACCTGTTGTAATGCCCAAAAAGCCAAACAACAAACCTGTGTATGCAGCCTGAGATGCAAGTACATCGGTATCACGGTTCATATTCCGAAGGTACTTTATACTATTTACGAATGAAATCCCCAGAATAATAATCATTGCAAACCACATACATACATGGTAAAACAGGTTGCGAATACTTTCATGAATTATCGGTAGTTCCGGAACCCTGATAAGCAGCCCGGCAACAATGGAATACATGATAAGCAGTCCGCCAAGAAATTTCCACCAGTCTTTTTTAAAGGTCATAGCACGAATAAATTTTACATCTAACAAATAAAATCCCTTTTTGCTCAGTTTAAGGCCCGGAAAATTGTTAATCTTTCCAAAGATATGGGAATAGCAGACTTGCAAGGGCAATAACAAGCAGGTTTAACGACAGTAATACAAGCACATAACCCGGACCTGACAGCAATGGGCCGCCTTCAAGAGCTGACAATGAGAACCTGATGAGCGTCAGCAAAAGGGGTAAAACAATGGGGAAACTCAGGATGGCCATCAGTGCAAAGTTATTTCCACTGCGCGACGCTATAGCCGCAACCATGGTCAGAATACCTGAAAAGCCCCATCCACCTAAGAGCAGGGCTGCAAGAAACCGTGGATAATTATCAATCAGACTGCCCATGAACATGGTAAATACCCCAAAGCACAGCAATGAAATTACTGACATGAGAAAAAGATTGTAGATAATTTTTGACAGGATTACCGCTCTTGGACTCACCAGGGTATAATAGTACAACTGCCTGCCCTGACTTTCCTGTACAAAACTCTTGGACACTGCATTAACAGCCGAAAAAAGCATGATAATCCAGAAAAGAGCATTCC
>CAZKCK010000065.1:0-8802 GCA_964550695.1 uncultured Bacteroidales bacterium
CTGAATGGGGCGAAAATAAAGTTATCTGTATGATTGTTAAAATCCTGTAATGCTGCCTGTTGTTTTGTAACAGCAGTCTGATACAATTTCGTGAGGATTTCAATTTCATGATGAATACGTTTGCAGAAATCTATCAATCCGGCAATATTTTTAATTTCTGTGTTGATGCGCAGAATCTCAGCCTTCAGGACTATAATTCTTTCATGTGTGCCCGGATCATCATAAACCCGTGGATGCTCTGTTGAACCGCAGAGCGGACAAGGTGCACCATCCGTAAGATGGGCAGCAAATTCGGCCAGTTTGCCGCTGACTTGCAAAGTCTGAAGTTCTTCCTCAGCCTGCCGGAGTCCGGCAACAAGTTGCTCAGCATTTAATTCCAGTAAGTTAATGATAGCCAATGGTTCATCTTCATTGCTATTTTCTGTGAACGAACGAATGTTAATATTTTGGCGGAATGTATCAAGTGAGGCTTTGATAGCTGCCCCATGTTCATCCTTCATACGTTCGGCTTCTTTTAATGAACCCAGAAGCAGCTCATGCGTTTGCCACCATTGGCCAAGTTGTTCAAGAAATGCTGCATCGGGCATACTTGACTGAATTCTGGCCAGATTATCCTGAAGACCTTTTCTTTCTTCGGTAATCTGTGCTAATTCACCTTCGGTTTCGTTGAGGAAGGCCTGCCCCTTTTCGAGGCTTATCAGGTATTTCCTGATTTCGTTATCAATTTCGGCAAAATCAACAAGTAGTTTTAATTGCCGGATATTTTCAATTACAGCAGGCAATTCAGCATGATCCTTTTCGATGCCGGAGAATTGCCTTTCCGATTCCTGCAGCACATTTGTCACAGATAATTCATTTAATTTCTGCGTACCCAGTTCGCTCTTTACCTTAGTAACCTGCAATTTCAGTTCATCGGTTTTTGAAAACAGTGACTTAAAATGTGTAAGGCAATACTGATAACGGTTTGTTTTTATTTCCAGAAGATTCATTTCCTCTGTCTTCAGCAGTATGCCATCAAGTTGTTGTTTTTGAATTGTATATAGCTGAAACAATTCCTTCCGGCGGAGCATTTCCTTTTCGGTAGCCTGCATGTTTTCAAGGGCAATGGAAAGCGCTGAAAGGAACACCGATTTTTCCTGAATACGGGTTTCAATTTCCTTCAGCATGTTTTCATCACCCCCCTGAAGTTCGCTCAACCGGGCTTCAATATCAATTTTTTTATCATTGGTTTTTTTCAGGAGTGCGGCTGTCTTGTATTGAAGATCAAATTTTTCAAGACCAAAAAGCTCTTTCATCATACGAATACGATCTGCATCACCCAACTGCAGGAATTCCTGAAATTTGCCCTGCGGGATGATGGTCGTGCGTTTAAAATTGCTGTAAGAGAGGCCGATAACTTTTTCGATTTCTGTTGGTTCAATTGGTTTCCAGGAGCCATTTTCCCATGCATATGCTTTCCGTTCAATTGACTTTACATCATTAAAGGTCTTTGAATTGCGCCGTGCTGAAACGGTTGAACGGTACTTCTGCAGGGGTTGTCCGGCCCTGAAAATGAATTCAATAAACAGTTCATCCGATTTCAGGTTCATCATGTTGTAACCCCTGCTTTCTTTCTGGTTTAACCGGTCGGTGTCGCCATAAAGTGCAAACGAGATAGCCTCCGGGATGCTTGATTTTCCGCTGCCGGTAGGCCCGAAAATGCCAAAAATGCGCGCCGCAGTTAATTGTTCAAAATCAATGACCTGTTCGCGGGTATAACTGTAAAATCCCCTGACACTAAGTTTTAATGGTATCATTGTTCTTCCTCCCCGGCAATTATTTCTTTCAGTAAATCAAGCATTTCCTGATCAGGGTCGCCTTGTTTCCTGGATCTGAAGAATTCAACAAACAACTCTTCGATATTTTTTGAAAGATCGGGCATGGCCGTATTGTTGCCGGAAAGTTTCTGTTCTCCGGTGATTTCAGGGATAATGCTGATAATTCCCTGATGCAGGTCATTTAGTTCTTTTAGGATCTCAGGTGAAAGGTAATTTTTAACACAGAGTGTGAGTTCAAGCAGGCAATCGGTATGCTGTGGCAGCCAGATCAAAGCATCATCCAGATTTTCGAAGCGCTTACGGATCAACCTTTTGCCTGATTGCAGCAAGACTGGCCTGTGAATCGTTCTGGTACCGGGTTCGGCTTCAATTATTTCAACATATTTATCCTGAAAGGCTTCACTGAAGCTGTAGGCAATCGGGCTTCCGGAATAAACCACCGGGCACGGCTGACTGGTAATGATCTGGCGGCGGTGAAGGTGGCCAAGGGCAACATAATGAATAGAATCCGGAACCGATTCTGAAAAAATTTCCGAAACCCCGCCCGGCAACAGAATGGGTTTTTCTTCGTCAGTTGGCTCTTCAGGCCTCAAACCCTCACGTTCAACCATATATAAATGTGTGCTCATGATATTGACCCCACAATTTGGATCAAAGCCACACAATGTATGATCCCAGAAAGTTGTAAGGGTATCGCGTAACGACTGTTCAGCGTTGCTTTCACCGAGATAGGTCTTCAGCCTTAATTCATTGGCGTAGGGTGTATGCACGATTCGGAGCGGATAGGCAAATCCCGGCAGTAAAATTTCTGTAATTCCCGGTTTTGAGGCAATAACCTGAAGTCCCGTATTCAGCCTGAACAGCGGCACCTGCGTATGCGGATAACCCGTCATAATAATTCCGCATTCCCTTGCAAGCGGGTCAGGGGCTTCGATGCGTTCAGGTGAATCGTGATTTCCGGCAATGGCTATTACAGCCCTTTTCCCATCAGCAGCCAAACGCTTAAGGGTTTTGTAAAACAATTCAACTGCTTCTACCTGTGGATTAAAAGTATCGAACAAATCGCCTGAAATGATGACGGCATTCACATTTTCGGCATCCGCAATCGTGCAGATTTCATCAAGAACATCCTTTTGTTCAGGCAAGCGCTGGAATTCGCCAAGCCGTTTGCCCAGATGCCAGTCAGAGGTATGTAAAATCTTCATGGCTTTGGTGATTTAAAAAAGGCTGCTGGTGATTGAATTCCGGCAGCCTCTGTATTTTTAGTTGATAACCAGTATTTTCGCGATCTGGGTTTCAGTTCCATCGTCACTTGCGGCAAAAACAAGGTATACACCTGATTGTACCTTTTTGCCTTCATAATTTTTGCCACCCGGCCAAACTGCCATTGTTCCGTTCGACCTTGTATTGTATACCAGCCCTCCGTAAATATCTGTAATTTTTACACTTGCATTTTCGGGCAAGCCTTCAATGGTAATGGGGCCTTCGTATCCGGGTTGCACAGGATTCGGCCAGGCATACACCTGAGTTGAATCAGGATTCGGACCCGAAGAATCACTTCTGAATCCAACAATACCCAGTGAGGTTCCGATAAATACTTCTCCTGTACCTGAAATTGCAATATCAGAAATAGAATTTGACAGGAGCGGGGAGTTGTCTTCGGTAAAATGGTACACCTGTTTTGTACCGTCAGATGAAAGCAGGAAAACGCCAGCACGGTCAGTACCAATCCATTTGCGGTTGGCCCCGTCGATGCAAATAGAAGTAACTACTTCATTTTCGAGCAGATACTGCACATACCCATCCTGTTCCACCAGAATACGCTGGCTGTCGAAGTTTGTACCTGTCAGCACATCTCCCGGATTATAAAACACTGCGATACCGGCATCAGTACCCATCCAGACCTGTCCTTCGTTATCAGAAACCAGACATAAGACCCTGTTGCCAGGAATAGCTCCGTTGCCAACTTCTGATCCAAGTATTTTATAGCGCTGTCCAACAGCATTTTTTTCGTTGAAAACCAGTATTGCATGGTCTTTTCGCAGCAGCGACCATTTCTGGTCATATTGGTCAACAATTATGTTTCCCATATCAATACCACTTGCCGACCCACCGAGATTGTACGCTATCCATTGTCCGTCAGCCTGTTTTACTGAGAATGCCGACGGCGCCCCTGAATTGGCCACCCAAAGATTATTTTGGCTGTCAAAGGCGAGCCCGCTCACAAATACCTGATCGGTAGCTGACACAAACCCCTGAAGGCTGCTGTTTTTTTCGTCATACACATTGGTAACCTGCCCATTGGTAAATTCGAGCATTCCGCCACCCCATGCTCCACTGTATACTTTTGATTTATTGGTTGGATCAACAGCCACGCAAACCATGTCCCAGACTGTATCAAAAACCGGTGCATTTGTACGGTTTACATTTTTCCATGTTCCGTCAGCGTATGAATACAATCCATCACGCAGGTACAGGTTAACCCATGTACTGTTACGCCCGCCGCCGGCCACCCAGAGTTCTTCACCCTGCATGTCCATGTCAAAAACACTGGCAGAATAAGGGCCATTGGGTGCCAGTATATCACCGGCCCAACCTTCGCCATAAATTTTCAGCATCCCCAGTTTCCGGTCGGCCTCCCAAACAAAACCCTGCGCATCAAGAAGTGCATCTCCCGGAGCCAGTGAATGTTGCGATGGGTTATAGGATAGTAAAAACTGGCTCATGTCAGGGTTGTAAACTTCAACACTTCCTTCAAAGCTTAACACCAGTTTATTTTGCGTCACACGAATGCTATAACAGGTCGGATGGTTATAAATATTCATTTTTGACCATTTATTCTGACCCTGATCATATACAAAAAGAGTATCATCAGAAAAGGCCGGATTCTGATTATTCATAAAAAGCTTGCCATTGAAAAAACCAATTACATTGTGTCGACCCTGAGGCTCGGGTATGGTAAGGTCTTTAGTCCATGACCCGTAATATGCCAGAAAAGGATTGCTTTGTTCAGCATAATAAATTCCTTTATCGGTGGCAGCATAAATTTTTGTTCCGTCATAGGTCAGGTCAAGTACATTTACCTGACCGCCATTCGGGCCAATGTAATAAGTATCATGAATTTCCTCCTTGTCGATATCCACTACCACAATTCCAAACCCGCATGCAAGATAGGCATATTTGCCAATCATGTAAACTCTGTTAATGGTCTTATTGCCGAGAATGGTCTTTCGTTTTATATCATTGATATTAATAATCGATCCATCCTTGATCAGGTCAATGTTGGTATTGCTGTATGCCACAACCAGGGTCTTGAATTCGCTGCTGTAAACCATCGAGGTGATTCCTGCATCTGACATACCGGTAACTTTGTTGAGACGTGTAAGGCTGTTGTCAGACCTGTTGTATGAAAATAAACTGTAAGGTGTGGCACAGTAAATCAGGTCACCGGCTTCGGCAACTGCAAGTCCTTTGTAATAGGGTAAATGGTCCCGCCATTGGTACAATGCTGTTTCCTGAGCTGCCAGTGCTATAATTCCTGCGAATACCGCGGCAAAAACGGTTAGTAATAATTTTCTCATGTAAAAAAACTTTCAAAACTGTTATAAAAACGACTAATAAGTAACGGTAAAATAAACTTTTATTGTGTTTTCCTGGGCTCAGCTTCGCCAGAAAACCCGGAACTCTTCAAATACCATTCATTGATTTTAAGAAGCTGTTCACGCAGTACATTTTGCCCATATTCAATATTTTTACCATAGAATATTACCGGGAACATGATGCTGATATTCGATTTCCCGGCGAAAACCATAGCCTTGTTATACATCAGGTTACGGTTTTCAGGTATTCCGAGGTTTACTTCAATAAAATTAATATTATTGTCATTCAGGTATCTGACTGCAGTGGAGCATCTTCCGCAACCTTTGTTTGTGTATAGTACCGGTACTTTGGCTGAAATTGAATCCAGTTGTTTTTCGGTAAGGATAAGTACCGCTTTACTATGCACCGAATCAGAAGTAACAGATTGTGCATGAACCCGTGAAGAAATTAAAAGCAGGCAAAAAATGATAATACGCATATATATGTTGGGTAATTAACAATCGCAAATTTACAATCACAATGTTCATAAGCGAAATAAATTAATGGTAAAAAAATTAGTGACAGGTCAAATTATTGATTATCAAATAAATGAAATGAAAAAAAATGTTATAATTTTGCAGCCATTGAATTATCAGAATCCGGATTATGGAAAACTATAAAAATGAACTTGTTGTATACAATACGCTCAGCCGTCGCAAAGAACTATTTGTACCTATAAACCCTCAATTTGTGGGGATGTATGTGTGCGGACCAACGGTTTACGGTGATGCGCACCTCGGGCATGCCCGCCCCGCTATTACATTCGATACGGTTTTCAGGTATCTCATGCATCTGGGTTACAAAGTTCGTTATGTCAGGAATATTACCGATGTGGGGCATCTGGAAAATGATGCCGATGAAGGTGAGGATAAAATTGCTAAAAAAGCCCGTCTTGAGGAACTCGAACCCATGGAAATTGTTCAGTATTTTACTGATCGTTACCACCACAATATGGAGCAGTTGAATGTGCTGAAGCCAAGCATTGAACCCCGTGCTTCGGGTCATATTATTGAACAGATGGAACTTGTGAAGAAAATTCTGAATAAGGGTCTGGCATATGAAAGCAATGGTTCAGTATATTTTAATGTTGAAAAGTACAACCAGAATCATGCATATGGAAAGCTTTCGGGGCGTAAACTCGAGGATATGCTTACCAATACGCGTGAACTCGACGGGCAGGCTGAAAAAGAGAATTCTGTGGATTTCGCCTTATGGAAAAAGGCTTTGCCTGAGCACATTATGCGGTGGGCATCACCCTGGAGCGATGGTTTTCCGGGATGGCACCTCGAATGTTCAGCCATGGGGGCCAAATACCTTGGTGAGTATTTTGATATTCACGGAGGCGGAATGGACCTGCTGTTCCCCCATCACGAAGCCGAAATAGCACAGAGTATGGCGGCCAATGGCAAAGACCCTGTTAAATACTGGCTGCACAACAATATGATTACCATCAACGGACAGAAGATGGGCAAATCACTCGGAAACTTCATCAAACTCGACGAATTCTTCACAGGCAGCCATGCAAAGCTTGAAAAAGCTTACAGCCCCATGAACATCCGTTTTTTCATTCTTCAGGCTCACTACCGCAGCACCCTCGACTTCAGCAATGAAGCCCTACAGGCTGCAGAAAAAGGATACAAACGCCTGATGGAAGCCATGAAAACCCTGAAGAAACTCAAACCGTCTGAAACATCAGTTTCTGATATTGGTGCCCTGCAAAAAAGTTGCTATGATGCTATTAATGATGATTTTAATACACCTATGGTCATTGCCGGATTGTTTGAAGGTGTACGCATCATTAATTCAGTGAACGATGGAAAAGAAAGTCTTACACAAGCAGATATTGACCTCCTGAAACAGATTTTTGATGTGTTTGTAACTGAAATTCTGGGTCTTACGGATGAAGGCAGTCAGGGGAATGACCAGTTGATAAACGGGCTGATGGAAACCATCCTTTCACTCAGGCATGAAGCCAAAGCACGAAAAGACTGGGCCACCAGTGATACCATTCGTGACGGATTAAAAAATCTGGGCATTCAGGTGAAAGATACCAAAGACGGTGCAACCTGGAGCCTTGAATAACTGTTGCTTTTTCAATAGTTTTAAGTGAATCAGGGGTTAAGCGGTATAAAAAATCAAAGACCTTTTTGATTCAAAATGTATATATACAAAAGAGCCTTAGGTTTTTTTCATCCTAAGGCTCTTTTCTTTCATCAAAGTTGTTTCAGTTAGCTGCCAGCCATGCATTAAAAGCTTTTAAATGGCGCTCAGAACCAGCCCTGAGATTGTTCAGCACAAAAAGAATATCTTCCTTATCCGTTTGCGGAATAAACTGATCAATGTCATCAATATCAGTTATTTCAATCGCTTTGCCGGCTTCCAGAGCTTTCAGGCTGCTTTCTGAACCACTTGCTACAAGCTGGTCATACAGTTCCTGAAGCTCCGGATTTGCATAAACACCGGCAATATGTTCACTCTCGGGATCAAAGATGCTGTATTTTTCGAGCAGTCTTTGGATGGCAGTGGTATGCCTGAGCTCACTCTTCATGATATTGCCAAAAATTACCAGCCCGTATTTTTCAGAAAACAGCGCATATACATCATGGGCCAGATATTCCTCACCCCTTAAAAATTGCAAAAATGAAGCTTCTGCTGAATCAGGAAGCACAAAGGGTAATGAATCAATAATCTGCACGGTTTTTTCAGCAGTCATTAATTCCTGTTCGTCAGAACCTGAATTTACAGTGGTTATATCGTCCTTTGAACACGATACCAGCGCAAGGGCAAGAACAATAGCCAGAATTGGCAAGCTTTTCATGGTTTTCATAATGTATTATTTTAAAGTTTATAATATATTGACAAATGTGCATGTGAAAACTTGCCCTAAATATGCAGATTTTTTACTATTTTTTAATTTTAAATGTTAATCCGCTGTTTTTGCGACTGTTCCATATGTTCATCATCTCGCGCCAATCAGGGTATGCCAGCAATGAAATGTCGCGTTCGGTAATATCAATGCTACGCTTTACCTTCACAATTCTGCCTTCCTGTTTTACGATGAGTCTGATGCTTCCGAAGATTTTTTTTATATCAATGTTTATCTCCGGGTCAACCAGTTCCAGATTATCGGGCAATGTAATTTCAAACTCATACGATTCCTTCAGCAAGGAGGGCGTTTGCAAAGGGGCATCACGTTTGCCGGTAAGGATATTTGCATGCCAGCTCGTTACACCAGCTGATGCCACAGGATATTCCCAGAAGAGATAGCCCTGTTGCTCCTGCTGAAATGCCGATTTTGTTTCATACTTTATGCTGCTTTCAAGTTTTGAAGCTGTGAGCCTGCCAT
>CAZKCK010000065.1:8902-18585 GCA_964550695.1 uncultured Bacteroidales bacterium
AGCAATGGTCAACATGGCTTTCAGGCTGAATCCGTTACTTACCGGGATGATATCAAATGACTTAATGCTTTCGGCAGCAGGTTCAAGCATGATCGCCACTTTTGAAGACATGCCAATGGCTGCATCACTTACAGGATTTCCGACAGCCGGCAAATAAAAGGGTTCACCTTCGGCAGGGCTTATCCTGACCATAAAAGCCGAAATATCGAGCAGGTTTCCGAGTTTTGAATCATTAAGTTTTTGCGGGATAATGGCAACCGGCATCGCAGAAAAACCTGCCTTACGCAAGGCATGTGTCAGAAATACCACCTTCTCGGCCTCGGTGCCTGAATTTGTTTTATACACATCTGCAATGGATCTGCCTTTAAATCCATTGTACTGCATGGGGATAGATGTTGTGGCATAATCTCCGGCCACCATTTCCTGAATCCTCAGAATTTTCTGAAGGTCTTTTTTGTACGGTTCAATAAGTTTTTTCAAGCCTCTTTCAGCTTCGGGCTGTAAAGCTGTTTCGGTAAACAATGGCTGGCTGGTGAATTGTTCGATAGCCTGCTGCAGTGATGTGGCAGTGGAAAACGAAAGTACCGGAAGGTAATCCGTTTCTGCCGGAAGGAAGGGATCCTGAGCAGCAAAATTAACTTTGCCAAAATTAAAGGTATATACCTGATATCCCTTCACCTGGCTTATTTCAGGAGCAAGTCTGAGATTCAGCAATTTGTAATTTACAGCTGTCCCTTCCGGAACTTTAATAATAATCTTGTAATCATTTACGGGCGAAAATTCAGCCAGTACATCATGACCCATCATGAAAGGGAAATAACCTGAATTGCTGGTAATTGTATAATCAAGGTCAATGGTGGCTCCTACCTCCAGACCTGTATGGGTCACAACCATTTCACGAAGATGATTGTATGCCGGGGCATTGGCGGCAAATCCGGGCAGAACCTCATTAAATGCATTTGAAGGAGAGGGTACTTTTTTGCCATCAGCCATGGTGGTTAAGGCCTGATTTATTTTGAGCTGTTGCTGTAGCGGGTTATAAACGATAAATGATTCACCGTATAAACTATGAAAAGCCCTGTGTGTAAGCAGTTTAACCTTATGTGAATAATGGTTCACCATGCTTCCGTCTTTATTCAGGATATACTCTCTGGTTAAATTCAGAATTTCGGCATCAGTGGCCGGGCTTTGGGCAAATACAGTGCAATAATTGAGTGTAACCATCAGGATTACAGACAATAAAATAAAACGATTTTTCATAATTGAATAGTTTGTGAGTAAGAACTCCTCAACTACAAAAATATAAAATCAGAGGTTCATAAAACCCAAATCATCTGTATTTACATCAAATACTAATTTATTACATTTGCCACACTGCTATCATTCATTGAAACCAAAGATCCTATGGCAAAAATAAAAATACCACACACCTATGTTATTGTATTCAGCATCATCATCATTGCTGCTGTTTTTACATGGTTTATTCCGGGAGGTTCATTTGAACGTGAAGTAATTTCAACAGCATCAGGAAAGAGTGAAGTGATTAAAACCAATTCATTTCATTATGTTGAAAGCACCCCGCAGACATGGCAGATATTCTCATCGTTTTACAAAGGATTCGTGCGCTCACCAAAAATCATAGTTTTTATCCTGATTCTGGGTGGAGCTTTCTGGCTGTTAAATGAAAGCAAGGCCATTGATATGGGTGTATATGCTTTCCTGCAGAAAAGCAACCGGCTCAACCGGTTCAGATTTATAAGATTCCTGGGCGTAAACAATATCATTATAACCATTGTGATGCTGATGTTCAGTTTCTTCGGAGCTATTTTCGGGATGAGCGAAGAAACCATTGCTTTTGTAATCATTTTTGTTCCCATGGCCATTTCGATGGGTTACGATTCAATTGTAGGGGTTTGCATGTGCTTTATTGGTGCCGGAATAGGCTTTGCCGGATGCCTGATGAATCCGTTTACGCTTGGAATTGCGCAGGAAATAGCAGGGATACAGCTTTTTTCAGGTCTTGAATACCGGTTTATTATCTGGATGGTGATTAATGCAGTGGGCATAGGTTATGTGCTCTGGTATGCTGCCAGGGTAAAAAAGCATCCTGAGAAATCAATCGTTTACCATGAAGATGCTTACTGGCGTGAACATCAGGCCAATGCTGACCTTGAAGTCTCCGTAAAATCATTTACCTCTACCTGGTTTGCCTATGCCGGTGTATTAGCGGCCATCATTGTTGCGGCCTTTTACTGGCCACAGAATGCCATTAAACTTGGCACCAATGCCATGATGCTTCCTGCGCTTCCGTTTCTTGCGGTTTTGTTTGCCATTACCGGTTTTTTGGCAGTTCGCAGATCAGTTCAGGCTTTTGTGCTGAACATCCTCATTTTTACCATTCTGTTTCTGGTGGTGGGTGTTACGGGTTTCGACTGGGGACTGCTGGAACTGGCAGCCCTGTTTTTCGCGATGGCACTGGTGGCAGGAATTGCCATGGGGAAAGACGCCAATGAGATTACCCGTTCATTTGTAGCCGGTGCTAAGGATATCATGTCGGCAGCGCTTGTGGTTGGTCTGGCCGGCGGCATCATTGTAATTCTTGAAGACGGTAAGGTGATTGACACCATCCTGTACGGAATTTCAAGGGCTATTGAAGGTACAGGCAAGATTACGACTCTCTCACTCATGTATGTGTTTACTTCAGGATTAAACATGATTATTACTTCCGGAACAGCCAAGGCAGCACTCATCATGCCCATTCTCCGCGATATTTCAGATATGGTAAGCCTTTCAAAACAAGCCACCGTCACAGCTTTTCATATCGGTGACGGGTTTACAAACCTGATTACTCCAACATCTGGCGTTTTAATCGGTGTGCTTGAAGTGGCACGTATTCCATTCAACAAATGGTTCCGTTGGGCATGGAAACTGATTCTTGTACTTGTAATTCTGGGTTGGTTACTTTTGATTCC
Organism: uncultured Bacteroidales bacterium; assembly: GCA_964550695.1. GTDB lineage: Bacteria > Bacteroidota > Bacteroidia > Bacteroidales > TTA-H9 > CAZKCK01. Next base: position 11,875 of record CAZKCK010000065.1, read on the forward strand.
AACAGTTACAATGCAACTGAATGGATTTTAGACCTTAATTCCGATAGTATTTACTTTCTCCGGTATCCCGTCACGTTTCGGCTGATATATATCAACCTTTTTATGTATTTCACCCTGCAAAATATTGAGATTTCTCAATTTCGACGGTTTGCCTTTATTTTGCTCTAGTTTTGCCGAATGTTTAAGAAATGCTGCGAATTTTTAAAACCTGCCATTCATAAGAAATATCTGCTCTTTGTAGCTGGTTTTGTATGGACAATAGCTGGCATTATCCTTAGCTACAGGGGCCTGTATACAGCAAATCCCCAAAGTTCTCAGTGGCACTGGCAGATACCGCTGGTGATTGCAGGAGGTTTATTGTTTTATATCTTCGTTTTTACCCGTATTTCTGACAAACATATTCGCCGTATCCTGAGTTTTGATAAGGAGGTGGTATGCATCTTTTCGTTTTTCAACGGTCGTAGTTACCTGATGATGTTCATCATGATTACCTTTGGAGTGTTATTACGGCGGTCGCATCTGGTAGGGAACGAAAGTCTGGGATTGTTTCTGGTAGTCATGGCCATCCCGTTGTTAGGATCAGCCATCAAGTTTTACGTGGCCGGAATAAACAATCTGAGAGAATATAAAAAGAAATAAGTTGCTGTTTTTTATAAATTAGTATATACGTGGATTCTGTATTTCGCTTAATTCAGACACCAGGGTGACCAGATTTCATAATAAAAGCATAATATTCACATGCATCAGCGAAGGAATTTAGACTTTTAGGATGCTGTTAAAAGCAATCCATAGTTTTCAACATATCTCCACTGAAAGCGTTTTATTCGTTAATTTTGGCAACTTTATCACAGAAATCTCTGCTTAACCCAATCATTTTCTTTAAAACAGTCTTCTGAACTATAAAGCGAATACCAATGGAAAATCCAAACGATATAATTCTTGTAAACGAAACCGATGAGGTAACCGGTTATGGTGAGAAAATGGAAGTCCACCGTAAAGGATTATTACACAGGGCTTTTTCAGTACTCGTGTTTAATGATAAGGGTGAAACCCTGCTGCAACGCAGGGCATTTGAAAAGTATCATTCCCCGGGTCTGTGGACCAATACATGCTGTAGCCATCCCATGCCCCATGAAACCACAGAGGAAGCCGCCCTGCGAAGATTGCAGGAAGAAATGGGATTCACATGTAAGGTTGATCACATCGGCAAATTTCATTATACGGCTGAATTTGATAACGGGCTCACCGAAAATGAAATGGATCATGTGTTTACAGGATTTTTTAACGCAGAACCAGTACCCAATCCTGCTGAAGTTTGTGAAATAAGATGGATATCAGTTCCCGACCTGATCTTATGGATGCAGACAAACCCGGATGAGTTTACGGTTTGGTTCAGGATAATTGCCGAAAATGTGTTTGTTGATGGTAAAATGGTATCAAAAATATAATCCATGCTCTTCTTTCGTTTTAAACCGTATTTCAGGCTATTGGCTTTAAGCCTGCTTCTTTCTGCATTTTGTTCCTGCACAGCACCTGATTATCTTTTACTGGTTGAAAAGGGTAAAAGTGAATATCAAATCGTAATTTCTGATACAGCTTGTGCCACAGTCAGAAAATCTGCCGGTCAGTTGGCTGACTATATTCGAAAAATTTCAGGTTGCACGCTGCCAATTGTTACCGATCTGCAGGCTCCCTCCGAAAAAGAAATTCTGGTTGGAAAGAGTTCAAGGTTTACAATCATTGAACAATTGCCGTTAACCGATTCTCTGGGATATGATGGGATTCTGTTTTTTACTTCAGGCAAAAAACTGGTTATCACCGGTAATTCCGGACGGGGAACCCAAAATGCTGTTTATGCATTTCTAGAAGAAATCCTCGGCTGCAGAATGTATGCTCCCGGTGTTGAAAATATCCCCATAAATGAAACCATCCGTATCCCACTTCTGAATAAGACCGAAAAGCCCTGCTTTACCTTCCGCGAGGTTCATGCCCCGGGCCCAAGAGACAGCCTGTACCGCGACTGGCACAGGCTTCACCTCAAAGGTGTAAATTCACCCCGGTGGGGAATGTTTGTGCATACATTCAACAAGCTGGTTCCACCTGACAGTCTTTTCAACACACATCCCGAATATTATTCGCTTGTAGGTGGAAAACGCATCGCCGATGGTCAGCTTTGTCTTTCAAACCCTGATGTTTTAAAGGAATTGCTTGTACATCTGCGCACCTATATGGCCAAAGATCCTGAAGCCTCCATATGGTCAGTATCACAGAATGATACCTATAAAAACTGCGAATGCCCCGCATGTCACCGGTTGGATTCATTGTATGGCGGACCCTCGGGCACTCTTATCTGGTTTGTGAACCAGGTGGCAGAAACCTTTCCTGCCAAAACAATTTCAACTCTCGCTTACCAGTATACCAGGCAGGCACCTAAAAGGATTGTTCCGAAGCCCAATGTAAATATCATGCTCTGTACCATTGAATGCAACAGGAGCAAACCCGTGGCTGATGACAAATCCTTTAAAACCGACATTGAATCCTGGGGGAGACTTACCTCCAATATTTTCCTTTGGGATTATGTGGTACAGTTCCGCAATTACCTTGACCCCTTTCCCAACTGGCGTGTGCTGCAACCCAATCTGCAGTTTTTCAGGGATAACCGTTGCAAAATGATGTTTCAGCAGGGGAGTGGAGGCAGTTGGAGCGATATGCTCGATCTCAGGCAGTACCTCATTGCCAAATTACTATGGAACCCCGATGTGAATATTGATTCGGTAATGAACGATTTTCTGAATGGCTATTATGAAGAAGCCGGGTCGGTATTAAAGCAGTATATAACGCTGATGACCGACTCATTGCAGGCATCAGGCAAGAATCTGGGCATCTATGGCTTTCCGTATGACGGGGTGCATTCTTATTTAACACACGCTTTGCTGAAGCAGTACAATAGCTTATTCGATAAGGCAGAAACAGCTGTGCATAAAAAACCGGCAATTCTGGCAAGGGTCCAAAAGGCGCGCCTTCCACTCGATTTTGCCATGCTCGATATTTCGTTGCATGATGTGGATGATGAACTGACCTGGCTGATGGAATCGGGCCATAAGCGGATTGTTCGCGAGGATATGCTAGCACGGCTCGATACTTTGGTGAGCAGATCAGAAAGGCTTGGTGCAACATGGACCAATGAGCAGGGGCTCACTACAGCCATGTACCGTGAACTCATCAACGACTATCTTCGTAAATCATTGGATCCCGGACTGGCCTGGACAAAACCCGTCACGCTTGAGTTTCCGGCCAGCCCCAAATATCCCGTTGGCGGACCCGGCGCATTGACCGACGGCAAACGCGGATTACCCGATTATAATTTTAACTGGCTGGGTTTCGAAGACAGCGATATGACAGCTACCATCGACCTGGGTGAAGTTAAACCCATCAAAACGGTTTCTGCCGATTTCCTGCAGTTTATACAGGCATGGATTTTTCTGCCGGTAAAGGTTGAGTTTTCATATTCTGATGACGGTAAAGTGTTTAAGGGAACAAAAACCGTAAACACCACTGAAAAGCCCGATAAAACAGGCAGTTTTGTAAATACCTTCAGCGCTGCATTCTGGGGTGTAAAAGCCCGGTACATCAAAGTTCATGCGGTGTCACTTAAAAAATGCCCTGATGGTCATCCGGGTCACGGACTTCCTGCATGGATATTTTGTGATGAAGTGGTTGTGAAATGATAAGTTAAATGATCATGCCCTGTCCACATATCATTATTCAAACAGTCTGTTCAATGCAGAAAGGTAAAACGCGTCAAAATCAGGCAATATGATTTATACTTTGGGAGAAACAGTTCTCGACATCATTTTCAGCAATGCAAAACCTGTGTCTGCCACGCCCGGAGGTTCAATGTTAAATACAGCCGTGAGCCTCGGCCGCATGAAAGCACCTGTTGCTTTTATCAGTGAATATGCAAACGATCACACCGGCACCATGATTCATCATTTTCTGGTTGGCAACGGGGTGGATGTTTCGCACATATCAAACCATCAGGATGGAAAGACTTCACTGGCACTGGCCTTTCTGGATGCGCAGAACAATGCTTCCTACAGCTTTTACAAAAACTTCCCCCGTGAACGGCTGCATATTGTACCACCTGAATTTAAGCAGGGCGATTATTTGCTTTTTGGTTCTTTTTTTTCGCTCGATCCCGGCATCAGATCACGTTTGCTCGAAATACTCCATCAGGCTAAGGAAAAAGGAGTTACACTGATTTATGACCCCAATTTCAGGAAGCCGCATCTGAAAGATCTGCCCAAAGTCATCGGCTTCATTCATGAAAATATTGCACTTGCTGATATTGTGAAGGCATCGGATGAAGACTTTCAGAACATTTTTACGGTGGGCAATGCAAAGGATGCGTATGCAATAATTCAAGGTTATGGATGTAAGACCCTGTTTTACACCATGAACAGCAGAGGCGTTGAGTTTATTTCAGAAAACCTGCATTTTCACACACCTGTTCCGCAAATAAAGCCACTCAGCACCATTGGCGCGGGCGATTCATTCAGCGCAGGGATGCTTTTTGCGCTTTGGAAAAATTCTGATAAATTTGACAGCCTCAAGCAACCGGATTACCACCACTGGAAAATGGTGGTTGAAAGCGGGATTGCCTTTGCCGCTGAAGTTTGCATGAGTTATGAAAACTACATTTCGAATGATTTTGCTTCAAAATAGTATGACTGTAAATAAAAACGGTATGTTTAAAAAAGTCCTTGTCATTTTCGCTCTCCTGCCTTTGCTGGTTCAGGCCGGCCCTGACGAAATCCGTCTTGCCCTGCACAAAGCAGCCACAAAAGAATATCCTTCCGATAAAGTGCTGGTGGTGTTCGACAGCACACGCGTGGATGTGGAACCCAGCGGCCTGAGTAAAGTATATATGCATCAGTTGTTTAAAATTCTGAATGCCAAAGGCGCACTCGATAAACGTGTAATCATCATCGGCTATGATCCGTTGTCGGCCTATGTTGAAATACGGGAAGTAAATATTTACCGGAAAAATGGTGATGTAATTCCCATCGACATCAGCAAAGTGCTGGATTATCCTGCACCTGCCAGAGCCATTTACTGGGGAGCCCGTGAAAAAATGATAGACGTGGGCCGTCTCGAAACAGGTGATGCCGTGGAGGTTCATCTTTTCCGCAAAGGATTTACCTATGCCTTGCTACAGGATGCCACCGGTGACGACGACAGGTACATTCCGCCCATGCGCGGACAGTTTTATGATATTGTTCCTTTCTGGAGTTCCGATCCGGTTCTGGAAAAAGTGTATACTGTAAACGTTCCGAAGGACAAACCCGTGCAGTTTGAGGTTTACAACGGTGAACTCCGCACATCGCTCAGCTTCAGGGGCGACAGAACCATCTATTCTTTTGCGGCCCGCAACATTGTTCCCTTAAAGTATGAAGCCTCACAGGTGGCATGGAGCGATGTGGCCACCAAACTACTGCTCTCAACCAGCCCCGACTGGAAAGCAAAATCACTGTGGTTTTACGGAGTGAACGAAGACTATGGCAGCTTTGAATGTACTCCTGACATTAAGGCCAAAACCAGTGAAATACTCAAAGAAGCTGCCAATGAAATGGATTCCATTTCGCTGTTAACGCATTGGGTGGCCGATGAAATCAGGTATTCGGGGATATCGATGGGCAAGGGCGAAGGCTATACCCTGCACAAAGGTGCGATGAATTATGCTGACCGCTGCGGTGTGTGCAAAGACAAGGCCGGCATGCTCATCACCATGCTGCGCGCTGCCGGATTTAAATCCTATCCTGCCATGACCATGGCCGGTGAGCGTATTGATTATATTCCTTCCGATCAGTTTAATCACAGTGTGACCATTGTGAAAAAGCGTGATGGCACCTATATGCTGCTCGATCCTACATGGGTTCCCTTTAACCGTGAACTCTGGTCGAGTCTTGAACAACAACAGGGCTACCTGATGGGTGTTCCTGAAGGAGCTGACCTGATGGTGACCCCGGTTTCTGCACCTGCAAATCATCTGTTTAAAATGAACGGAAAATCGAAGCTGCTGCCCGACGGAACGCTGGAAGGCGAATTTACCGTGACTGGCGAAGGACAATCAGAAGCAGCCGTGAGAGGCATCTTCAGCGGTGCATGGCGTACGGAATGGGAAAAGAACCTCGAGAAGGAACTGCTGCGCATGGCACCACAGGCACAGATTGTTGAAAGAAGCTATACCAATCCGGATGAATATCAGAAGCAGCCCATCCTGATCAAAGTACGATACCGCATACCTGATTATGCACTGGCAGGCAAAAAGGAAATCCTGTTCAAACCCCTTCTGGTATCGGGATTGTTCAGAAGGGCACAGCCGCAGCTTGGCTTCAGTACCGGTATGGATGAACGCATGTATGCCTTCCGTGACCGTTGTTCACGGTTGGTAGATATTACTGAAACCGTTGAACTGCCTGCCGGCTATACATACATTACCAAGGAAATGCCCGCGCGTCTGCTGGGTGATGCAGCAGAAGTATCAACCGATATCAGACAGAACGGAACCCAGCTCAGCATCAGTCAGAAGGCATCATTCAGCAAAAGGATTTATCAACCCGCCGAATGGCCCAATTTCAGGGATGTGGTAAAAGCCCAGAACCTGCTGGTTGATGAGCCCCTGGTGTTGAAGAAAAATTAGGAATGTGC
>CAZKCK010000066.1:0-4182 GCA_964550695.1 uncultured Bacteroidales bacterium
GTTACTATTTCAACAAAAACCGCGATGGGATTGATAAGCGAATCAATTCAGGTCCGGTATGGGATTTCGACTGGGCCTGGAAAAACATTAATGAATGTTCGATTTTTGCCAATACCGATGGAAGCGGGTGGGCATTTATGGTTAACAATTGCTGGCCCGATGTGAATTCGCCCGGTTGGCAGGTAAGGCTTGTACAGGATCCTGAATATGTAAACCTCACACGATGCCGCTGGGAACAGCTCAGGCAGGATATATTAAACAAAGACAGCCTTTTAGCCTTGATTGATGCCAATACTTCCTATTTATGGGAAGCACAACAAAGGCACTATATGCGTTGGCCTATTCTGGGGCAAAATGTAGGAACACCGGTTTTGCCTCCGATTCCCACAACCTTTCAGGGCGAAATTGATGCATTTAAACTATGGATTGACCTCAGGATCAACTGGCTTGATGCCAATATTCCGGGTATCTGTAATCCTGTTGCTTTGCCTGAGCATCAAATCCCTCAGGTGCTTGTTTTTCCAAATCCTGCCGGTCAGTGGCTTTTTGTTGAAGCCGGTCCGGCAAATCAACAAATTGAAATCTATAATTCTTCTGGCCTCATTACAAATGTTTTAGCCAAATCAGATGAAGCTTTAGTCCGGATAGATATCTCGGATTTACCATGCGGACTGTATGTTGTAAAAGTTATGGACTTACAAACCCAAGTCGTATCAATACATAAAATTATCATCAAAAAATAAATTACATAAACAATATCAGAAATATTATAACACTGATTAGCAGTCTATAGTGATGGTATTATTCATGTCACGGTTACTTATTACAGGCTGGTGCATGTTTATTTTATCGTTAATTTCTGATTAAATAAGGGATAAAGCGTAATTTTGTAGCAGAATCTACTTTTGAAAACAGAAATTATCATGAATACTCTAAAGTCAGTAATTACCGGCACTGGAAGCTATATTCCGACACATATTGTAACAAACAGTGATTTTGCCCTGAACCGTTTTCTTGATCAGAATGGTGTACCTTATGAAGGCTCTCATGAAGAAATTGCCGAAAAATTCACCGCTATTACAGGCATTATTGAACGGCGTTATGTAACTGATGATCAGCATTCATCTGATATCGGAGCTATTGCGGCCGAGGCAGCAATCAGGGATGCAGGCATTAACCGCGAAGAAATAGATTATATCATTACGGCACATAACTACGGAGATGTGCGCAAGCATACAATTCAGACTGATACAGTACCTTCACTCGCTTCAAGGATTAAACATCAACTGGGAATTGTAAACCCGAATTGCGTTGCATTTGATATCCTGTTTGGTTGTCCGGGATGGGTACAGGGAATGATCCTTGCCGATTCACTGATAAAATCAGGAGCTGCCAAACGCTGCCTTGTGATTGGCAATGAAACACTTTCGCGTGTTATCGACATGCATGACCGCGACTCAATGATTTATGCCGATGGTGCCGGGGCAACAATCTTAGAAGGTGTTAGCTCAGATCGCGAAGAAGGCATTCTGGCAATGAGCAATGCAACATTTGCCCAGGAGGAAGTTTATTACATTTACATGGGTAAAAGCTTTGAAAGTGATGCGGATCCTAAAGTAAGGTATATTAAAATGTACGGCAAAAAAATCTACGAATTTGCGCTTACTCATGTTCCTGCTGCCATGAAAGACTGTCTGGATAAAACCGGTTATGGCATTGCCGAAGTTAAAAAAATCTTTATTCATCAGGCCAATGAAAAAATGGATGAAGAGATTTTAAAGCGTTTTTACAGATTATTTAAAATCAGAGAGCTTCCTGAAAAAATAATGCCCATGAGCATACACAGGCTTGGGAACAGCAGCGTTGCCACTGTGCCTACCCTGCTCGATCAGGTACTCAAAGGAACTTCTGCCGAGGAACATGAACTGAACAAAGGAGATTTAATTCTGCTGGCTTCAGTAGGCGCCGGAATGAATGTGAATTGTATTGCTTACAGGTATTAGTCAGCAGAAACTGCATTTCATTATTTTTCCTGCACCCTGGGGATAAGTACTTTAATCTTGGTATATTCTCGTGGTTTACTATCAATGATAAAACTTCCCCTGATTTCTTCAATAATACCGTAAGCTATTGACAGGCCCAGACCGGTCCCCTTGGCAATTTCCTTTGTTGTAAAAAACGGTTCAAATACCTGATCACGTATTTCATCTGAAATACCTGTTCCATTGTCTTGTAATGACAAGGATACAAAATCGCCCTCAAGTGCAGTTTCAATGCTGATTTTGCGTTCAAACCGCTGATTTTCAGACAATGCTCTTTCATCAACTGCATCTTTGGCATTGGATAACAGATTGAGTAAAACCTGTTCAAGTTTGTAATGATTGCCAATAAAATTCAATTTATTTTCTGCTTTGTATATTGAAAGCGTAATATTATGGTTACTATACTGAGCTCCAACAAGTAAAAGTGTACTATCAATCACATCATTCAGGTTAACTACTGAAAAAGCCGTTTTTTGCTGGTCTCGTGAAAAAGTACGGATGTGATCAATAATCAGTTTTATTCTTGATATATTTTCGTATAAATAATTAATTTTTTCATTTAAATATTTATCGCTTAACTGATTGCGTGATGATTTCAATAGAATATTCTCTAGACCCATGCTGATACCACCCAAGGGTTGATTTATTTCATGTGCCATTCCGGCTGCCAGTTTACCCAATGACTCAAGTTTTGATTTTTGGATAAGCATTTGCCTTTGTTGCTCGGTCTTTCTTAACTCTTCAAGTACCCTTTGTTCAAGATTGAGGTTAAGTTCCTTCAATTCAGTTTGATAGCGTTTAATTTCAGTAATATCGATCATGATACCAATGAGTCCGCCCAATTTGCCATCAAAATTGTAAAAAACCGCTTTATTAAAAAGGATGTCATGGTAGAGTCCGTCAGCATAGCGTATTGAAGTCTCAAATGACTGTACATTTCTATCTTTCAGGAGCAATGAATCCTTCGAAAAATGAAATTCAGCAACATTAAAATCCTGCACTTCATAAATAGTTTTGCCAATAATTTCATCATATGTTTTGCCAATTGCCTTTAAAAACTCCTGATTACAACCAAGATACCTCTGATCTGTATCTTTATAATAAACAGGATTTGGAAGATTGTTCAGCAATGCCTGCAAAAAATGGTACTGATTTTTTATTTGGTTTTCGTTTTTCAGTTTTTCGGTAATATCCCGCGTCATCACAGCGATACGATCAACCACATTTTCGGTATTGAAAACAGGGTATATCACATGCTCATAACTTCTGTCATTCACTGAATCAAAATGCTCGGTCCTTTTACCGGATTTAATGACCTGCTGAAAAATTTCATTTCGTTTAATCGCAATCCTCAATGGCGAAAAATCATGAAAGCGCTGATTTAACAGTACTTCCGGGGATTGGTTGAAAAGTTGGGCAGCTCTTTCATTTACTTCAAGAAATCTACCTTCCAAATCAATCAATATCATCGAATCAGCTGAAGCATTTAAAAGTGCATGAGCCTTTTCCTCGCTTTCAGAGAGTTTCTGTTCGGCATTGTACCTCAGAAATGAAGTAATAATTACCTTGCCAGCCATACTCAGTAAAAACTCATCATCCTCGTCAAAAGTCATGTAATTTTGTTGAGAATCAATGCCTATAAACCCTTCCAACAGTGTATCATGAAACAAAGGCACCATTAAAACAGATTTTGACTTGTTTCCCTGAAAAAACCTGGCTTCAATTAATTCTTCATCTACAACACTGGTATCAGGCAAATTAACATTCAGATGGCTGCTGAACCTGGAATAAAAATATGTAAAATTTTTAAAATTCTGACCGGCTGAAAGTGGTAGATTGGGTTGAAAGCCTTCACGTGCATAGGTATATTTTGTTTTTAATTTTGAAGTTCTTGTATCAATAAACCAGAGAAAGGTACGGTCAGTATTGGTTATTGAAGAAATTTTGCCAAGCGTTTTAATAATTTCTGATGTAACTTGTTGACCATGAACTGAAATAAAACCTGTAGAGAATTCTGAAATAGTTTTTTCGATTAACGACCGTCGTTTTAACCTGCTTTCAACAGCTTTGCGCTCTTCAATTTCAAGAACAAGCAACTTATTCATTTCGGTTAGTTCAGAAGTCCGCATATCAACCAGAT
>CAZKCK010000066.1:4282-18580 GCA_964550695.1 uncultured Bacteroidales bacterium
GCTTCCGGAGCCTGATTAAACAATGATCTGAACCTTTCTTCACTTTCCCTGAGTGCATCTTCTGCTTCACGTCGTTTAATTTCCTGATCATGTGCTTTCTTCTCCTGTACGATCAGACTGCCAATATCAATAATTATTTTACTGAAATTCTGTCTGTTAAATGGCTTAAGCACGAATTGGTCAACACCAAGTTCAATGGCTTCAAGAAAGTATTCAGTTTCACTAAATGAAGTAGTTACAATGGTTCTTATCTGAGGATTATCCTTTTTGATCTCCTTGATAAGTTTTAAGCCATTCATATAAGGCATGGCTATATCCGTTATCAAAAGCTCTGGCCGGGTTTCTCTGTATATTCTCAGACCCTCCTGCCCGTTTTCAGCAACATAAACTGTTTTGACAAAAGTTTGAAGAAACTCCACAAGTACATTCCTGAAAAGTCCCTCATCTTCAACATATAAAACACTAATTTCAATTTTATTCATCATTATCAATACCTTTGCAGGGTTTTCCAACAACCAAAGTTATAAATAAATCGGGCTGATTGTACTTGATTTTGAAAATTGATTGAATACCATGCGAATAGATATCCTGACAGTTTTTCCTGAAATGTTTACAGGACCTTTTACTGAATCAATTATTAAAAGGTCTGTGAATAAAGGTCTTGTTGAGATTTCAATACACAATATCAGAGATTATACGGCTGATAAACACAAAAAAGTAGATGATTATCCCTTTGGCGGAGGTGCCGGTATGGTCATGATGATTGAACCAATTGCCAATTGCATCGAAAAACTTCAACAAGAACGACAATATCAGGAAGTTATATACACCAGCCCGGATGGAATATCATTTAATCAGTCTGTTGCCAATCAACTATCGCTAAATCAAAATATTATAATTCTATGCGGTCACTACAAGGGGATTGATGAGCGAATCAGGGAGCATTTTATTACAAAGGAAATATCAATTGGCGATTATGTACTCTCAGGTGGAGAACTGGCTGCGGCTGTTATAACGGATGCAGTTATCAGGCTGATTCCCGGTGTGTTAAATGATGAAACTTCAGCACTTAGTGATTCATTCCAAAATGGATTAGTTTCACCACCAACATACACCAGACCATACAATTACAAGGGTTTAACTGTTCCGGATGTTCTACTCTCAGGGAATGAAAAGGCTATTGTACACTGGAAATACGAAAAAGCAATTGAACGTACGCGTGAAAGGCGCCCGGGCCTGCTTACTGAATAAATTTTGAGCAAAAAAACAGTTTTTATCAATAAAACATTAACTTTTGTTTAACTTTGCAAAAGTCAATTTCTGCAATTACAATGGCTATTTATGGACCACACGCTCGAAATAGTTGAATCGCTTGAAATCAGAGTCATTAAACTGTTGGATATCAATAGAAAACTATCAGATTTAAATGAAGGCTTACAGGAGAAAAATTCGTTTCTTGAAGCTAAGATTGATGAACAGCGAAAGGTAATTGAAGAACTGGCGGAAAAGAATAATTTTATAAAAATAACCAATTCAGTAACCAAAGGAAAGGAAACTGTAGAAGCTAAAATAAAGATCAACGATATCGTTCGTGAAATTGACAGATGCATTAGTCTTATAAATCACTAGATATCAAAAAATGGTAAACTTAACCAATTCGGAAAGAATGGATGAAATCTCTATAACGGTAGTAATTGCTGACAGACCATACAGATTGACCATAAAGAAGGAGGAAGAAGAAACCATCAGAAAAGCGGGCAGACTTATCAACGAAAAAGCAAAAACATATGCAGAACATTTTGCATTCAAAGATAAGCAGGATCTGGTCGCCATGGCCGCATTAGAATTTGCTGCACAAACAATTGCCGGCGAAATCAATAAAAATGCTACCAATGATGAAGTTTACCAAAGGCTCGAAAGACTAAATTATTTGCTCGGGCAAAACATCTGATCTCGTTCTTTGAATTAAAATATTACCCGCTGCAATTTTTACAGGTTTGGAAACTCAACATTACAACCATTAGGGTCCAGACTCAGCGAATTGTATAACAGGCCTCAACTTTGAATCTCAAAGTTCTTAATAAGACAGTGGACGTTAGAATGTTCCGGCGACCTTAACCATGTTCATCAGGGGTTTCATACTCCCGAAATTGCATGCGGGTATTTTTTTGCTTCCACAACTACCAGCCCTAAAAAAATTAATTATTTATGACCCTAGAGATAGTGATAGGTATTTTAGGTCTTATTATAGGCGCAGTAGCTGCCATAATATTTGTCCAAAAAAATGCTAATTCCAAGAGCAACCAAATCATCAAAGAAGCTCAGGAAAAGGCAGAAGTTATGAAGAAGGAGAAAATCCTTCAGGCTAAAGAAACAATTCTTCAGTTAAAATCGCAGAATGAACAGGAAATCAATGAAAAAAACGGTAATATTCAGCGGACTGAAAATAAACTGAAACAACGTGAATCACAGATCAATCAAAGATTAGAAGAACTACAGCGTAAACAAAAAGACGTTGATACTATCAGGAATAATCTGAATAACCAACTCGAAGCGATTACACGTAAAGAAAGTGAACTCGATAAGGCTACAAAGCAACAGGTTGAACTTCTGCAGACTATTTCGGGCATGACTCCTGAAGATGCCAAGAATCAGCTTATCGACACCATGAAAGATGAAGCCAAAAATGAAGCTGTTAATTACATCAGGGAGATAGTTGATGAAGCAAAAATTACAGCACAGGGCGAAGCCAAGAAAATTGTTATTGAAACCATTCAACGTACAGCCACTGAGCATGCCATTGAGAATACCGTAAGTGTTTTCAATATTGAAAATGACGAAATTAAAGGCCGTATTATTGGTCGTGAAGGCAGGAATATCCGTACACTTGAAGCATTAACCGGAGTTGAAATAATTATTGACGACTCTCCTGATGCAATTATTCTTTCAAGTTTTGACCCAATCAGACGTGAAGTAGCAAGGCTCGCCCTGCATAAACTGGTGACTGATGGTCGAATCCATCCGGCACGTATCGAAGAAGTTGTTGCCAAAACTCAAAAACAGGTTGAACTCGAAATAATTGAAACCGGAAAACAAACTGCCATTGATTTAGGCATCCATGGTATGCATCATGAGTTGGTCAGGTTGATTGGTAAAATGAAATACAGGTCATCCTATGGCCAAAATCTGTTACATCATTCAAAAGAAGTTGCCCGCCTGTGTGCCAACATGGCCGCTGAACTTGGCCTCAATCCGAAGAAGGCTAAAAGAGCCGGATTGCTGCATGATATTGGAAAAGTAGCTGATAATGAATCAGATTTGCCACATGCAATTCTTGGAATGAACCTTGCTGAAAAATTTAAGGAAAAACCTGAAATCTGCAATGCGATCGGTTCACATCACGATGAAGTTGAAATGACCACACTTTTTGCCCCCATTGTACAGGTTTGTGATGCCATATCCGGAGCCCGCCCAGGTGCCAGACGTGAAGTTGTTGAAGCATATATACAGCGTTTGAATAAGCTTGAAGAGCTTGCCCTCGCCTATCCCGGTGTTGTTAAAACATACGCCATTCAGGCCGGAAGAGAACTTCGCGTGATTGTTGGAGCTGATAAGGTTTCTGATACTGATGCAAATAAGATTTCCTACGATCTGTCAAAGAAAATTCAGGAAGAAATGACTTATCCCGGTCAGATAAAAATTACCGTTATTCGCGAGACAAGAGCCATCAATTTCGCCAAATAGTTTTTTCGGAAAAGCAGGAATTTTGCTGTGGGTTTAAAAGCAACCTGATATTTTATTAAAACCACAAATAATCTGAAGCCTGGGTTTATTCTTTATAAATCCAGGCTTCTTTATATTTCTTATCCAATTGTTTACGTGCCTGCCTTACAGCATCCTGCGTATCAAAATCAGCCAGTGAAACTCTGAATTTACCTTGATTTTCAAGAATCTTTGAGTTCTCAAACCCTTCTTCCTGAAGCTTTTGCTGTGCTTCGCGTGCCTGCCCGAAAGAAGGAAAACTTCCAAAAATTAAATAATAATGTAATTTGTCCGTCTTATTTCCTGCCTCAGCCCTGATAATACCCTTAGCTACAGGTTTTGACTTCTTTGAACTGATTACGGAATCGCTGTGGCATAATTTTAATTCTGTATCAGGGTCAATTGCTTCGCCCAGCCACATAGAGGAATACCCTTTGTAAATTGAAATGCCCATATTTTTCCAATTGGATTTCAGCCATTTACCCGTATTAAGTATGAGTGAAGATGACTGATTGGTATTTCGCCACTGATCAAAAATTTCTTCAGGAAGTGCTGTTCCGTTTACCCAGTATAAAATTTCATGGGCCTGTCCGGGATACATGGTCAGTTCCTTAGGTTTGTCACATACATTTTTCTTTTTACCCTGCTCTCTGGGAAAACAAACCGGTGTCCAATTGCCTTTGTCTGACCAGCTATGCATATTACAACCCGACGTATCCGGCCGGTTAATATACAGGTCCCTTACATGCTGGTACGCGGTGTATGACAAAGATTTTGAGAGCTGAAGAGCCGGTAGCCCACGGGATTTCCTGAGATCATTTAATAAGTTGAATAATTGAAGCTCTTCATCATTCAAACAATAATCTTCCGGGACGCCAGCCTTTTCCTGAGAAGGATTCTGAGCTACAATACAAATATTCAGCGCACTAATTGCTAAAATCAATAACAATACATTTTTCATTCAATTTTCAGTTTAAATCAGAAAGCAAAAAATCAGACTAGTTTGCGCGCACCGTTTTCGATATCAACAGGAAAGAATTCAGCAGTTAAACCTGTAATTTGTTTATAAATTTCACCGGTATTTTTGATAAAATCAGGTAAATAAGCCTCTTCAACCAGACCAATGGCGCAGCCACC
The DNA here is from genome assembly GCA_964550695.1 of uncultured Bacteroidales bacterium. Taxonomy (GTDB): domain Bacteria; phylum Bacteroidota; class Bacteroidia; order Bacteroidales; family TTA-H9; genus CAZKCK01. Next base: position 9,182 of record CAZKCK010000066.1, read on the forward strand.
AAACCCGGCCCCGGTCATTCGGGCACCAATAACCCCGGGTTGACTGAGGGCGGTTTCAACAATTGTATCAAGCTCAAAACCTGTTACTTCATAATCCTCCTTCAAACTTTGATGCGATTCTGACATTAATTGTCCAAACCGTTTAATATCGCCCTTTTCCAAAGCTGCTACTGCATCATGAACCCGTTGATTTTCGCTGATTACATGCCTGGCCCTGATTTTAACCGTTTGATTGGTAATCAATTCCAGTGCATCTTCCATTTGTCCAGTCTTAATCTCACAGAGGTTATGAATAGTAAATTTCTGCTTGATAGCTTTTAAAGCCTCACTGCACTCCTCCACTCTTTCGTTGTATTTTGAATCAGCCAGGCCACGTTTTTTATTCGTGTTCATAATAATAAGCCTGTAAGGTTTGGCATCGAAAGGAACCTGCCTCAATGCAAGCGTATCACAGTCAAGCAGCATGGCATGGTTTTTAAGTCCCATCCCGGAAGCAAACATGTCCATAATTCCACAATTAACACCAACAAATTCATTTTCAGCTCTTTTAGATAATTTAACCAAATCAATCATCGCCTCTTCATGATTCAATAAGTTATTCATTGCAACGGCTGTTACCATCTCAATTGAAGCAGATGACGACAACCCGGCTGAATATGGTAGATCTCCGAAAAAAAGAAAATCGATTCCGACAGGCTTAAACCCTTTTTGAATGAATTGATCAACAACGCCTAAAGGATATTTACACCATTTATCGAAATACTCAGGATTTGTGTAATCACTAAAAACCGGCACTTCAGTAATGCCTTCAAAGTTGAGTGACAAAAACCTGTACGAATCTGTGCCATTGTAAGCACATGCCAGATATGTCCCGAATGAAATTGCCACAGGCAAGACCATACCACCGTTATAATCAATATGTTCTCCAATAAGGTTGACCCTACCCGGTGCAAAAAAAATCAGTGGCTCATTCGGATTATCAGTATATTGTTCTTTAAAGGCCTGTTTAAGCTGGTCTGTTTTCATCTTCAGGTTTATTTGTATGTAAAAGATATTTATTCAATATTTCATATAGTTCCCACATCTGAATAGGTTTCATGATATAACCTTCAAATTTCATTTCTGTAATTCGGTCAAAGTCATTTCCCATCACAGAAGCCGTAACAGCAATAATTGGTATGTTTTCCCATGGTTTTTGCGCCCTGATATACATGGCAGCTTCAAATCCGTCCATTACCGGCATGCGGATATCCATCAGAATAATATCAACGCTTTGCATCATCAGAATGTCTATTGCTTCCTTTCCATTTGAAGCCTGAAGCAGTACGGCATTGGTTTCTTCAAGTATCCCGATTAATAAATCACGGTTTACTGAAAGATCGTCAACAACAAGTATGCGGTATCCTGTGTAATCAGGTGTTTCGGTCTTGCTGGTACCTGATGAACTGAGGGATAAGCAGTCTCTGCTTACCATATTATAAAACCTGATTGTAAATATACTTCCTTTGCCATAGGTAGATTCTACACTGATTGTGCCGCCAAGCTTTTCGATAATATGTTTTGAAATTGTCAGCCCCAGACCTGTACCCCCAACATGTAATTTTTTCTGGAAATTACCCTGATTAAAAGCTTCAAAAATGCAATCCAGATCTTCATTTTTAATTCCAATGCCTGTATCAGCTACTGATATATAAAGTGATTCCGCATGTTCATTGTTTTCATCCGCCAGGGTGTGGGTTTTGGTCAACCCGGCTGATATTGTAATCTCACCAATCTCTGTATATTTCAACGCATTACTCAATAAATTGTACAACACTTGTCTGAATCTCGCTTCATCAAGTAAAATGGCAGCGGGTAAAGCAGCATCAATTTCAGTTTTTAAAACCAGACCTTTTTCAGTTGCCTGAATTGCATACAATTCGGCCAATTCAGTCAGCATCAGATGCAAATCAACAAAATCAAATTTCAATTCCATCTTTCCGGCTTCAATTTTCGAAATATCCAAAATATCATTGATGAGAACCAAGAGGTTACGGCCATTAATTTTTATTGCATGTAAATAATTTTTAAGCGCTGTATCTTCAAGCCTGGTTTCAAGCAAATCAGCAAAACCCAATACCGAATTGAGTGGTGTTCGGATTTCATGACTCATATTAGCTAAAAAATCTGTTTTCGATCTTTCTGATGCTTGGGCCCTATCACGTTCTATTTCAAGCTCTTGTGCATATCTACGCAATTCAGCTCCAGCTCTTTCGATCAATTGGTTTTTGTCGAACAAGATTTGCTCTGATTTTTTCTTATTACGGTAAGCTACATAAATGCCTACACCAACTATTATTACGATAAGCAGAGAGAATGAAAAAATCAGTTCCTGCCGTTTTATCATGAGCTTGCTGATTTGACCCTGATTCTTTAATGCATTGATTTCCTGTTCTTTTTTATGAGTTTCGTAAACCGTCTGTAGATTTGATATCTGCCTTTGACTGTTTTCATTGAAAATACTATCATGGTATACTGAGGCTTCCTCATAATACGCAAGAGCTTTCTCAAAATTTCCAATGGATTTATTTATTCCGGAAAGTTCTGCAAGGCACATATAAATCTGTGATTTAGCATTGATTGATCTGGCAATCGAAAGAGAAGAGTCGATGAATAATATTGCCTTATTAAAATTTTTAATTTTAAAGTACTCGCTTCCTGCATTGAAGGCAGCATCAGCAATATAACGTTTATCACCTGCTTCATCAAAGAGCATGAGTGCCTTGGTAAAATGATCAAGTGCCTGTTTGTTATCACCCTGAAGGCTATATACTGATCCAATATCATTCAGGCAAATTCCAATACCTTTCTTGCTTTTGATCTGATTATTCATTTCGAATGACTTGCGATAAAACTCAAGCGCAGTTTCATACATTTTACGGTCTTTATAAACATTGCCTATATTATTATAGTTAATAGCAATCCCCAGCTTACTACCCACATTAATTTCAATATCAAGGCTTTGTGTGAAGTATGAAAGGGCTTCATCAAGCCGCCCCATCGTATAGGTTATATTTCCAATGCTATTCAATGAAATTGCCGATCCATGTTTGTTGCCAATACTGTCATTAATTTTGAGCGCAAGCAGATGATACCGCATTGCTTCATCATAAGCATCAATTCTGCGGTAAACAACACCTATATTATTCAGTGTGGTTGCTTCAGAAAAATGATCATCATTGGTCTGGGATACTTTTAGTGCAAGTTTATGGAAAAACAGGGCTTTCTGATAATTGCCCAAATTCCGGTGGCTTTCTCCTGCGTCATTTAATGTATTAGCTATCAGGGCAGCAAGCTTCTTTGGATGCTTTACGAAAACAAGGCGGCGAAATTCATCGCTTTGTTCAATGGTGTATAAATCTGTTAAAACAACTGTTTCTGTAAGTGTTTTTAATACGCGGATAATCTGTGTACTGTCTTTAAAGTCATTTTCAGCGCTGCAATAACCAACATTAGCGCTCAGCAGTAAAAGCATACAAAACAATTGCCTGATTGTAAATAAAAAAACAAATCTCTTGAACATATATAGCCGAAAGCCTGATAAACAAATCAACTTTCCGGCCTTTAGATTACTTTCATAATAACAACCGTTTAAAAGCATAATACCCGTGTATAAAAATCAATCACATTTTTTTACTGGCCTTCTTCAAGCCCTTCCTCTTTAATAAGATTGTAAATACTTGATTTTCCGATATCCAATATTTTTGCAACCATCGAAACCTTGCTATTATATTTTTTCAGGTAATGCTTAATGATTCTGACATAATACTCGCGCATAGTCATTTCATCAGATAAAATTCCATCCAGATCTGAAGTGCTGTTAAATATAATATGTTCTTTTTCAATAATTTCGGTATTAGTCATGATAGCTGATAATTCAACTACAGCTTTAATTTCGCGCACATTCCCCGGGAAGGGGTATTTTTTAAGTTTTTCCTGAGCCGAGGCAGAAAATTTTAACCTTGGCATCTTATTTTTGATACAAAACTCTTCAACAAAATACTTTGCGAGCAAAATGCAATCATTATCTCTTTCACGAATAGGCGGTAACCAGATAGGAAGTCCTAAAAGCCTGTAATATAAATCCTCCCTGAAATTTCCCCGCTTCACTTCTTCAGCCAGATTTTTATGTGTAGCTACGATCAACCTCACATTGAATTTTACGGTATTATTTCCGCCCACCCTAGTTACCTCTTCTTCCTGAATTACACGGAGTAGCTTTGTTTGCATATTGATATCCATATCGCCAATTTCATCAAGAAAAAGTGTACCGGTGTTGGCTTCTTCAAATTTTCCTATTCTACGGCTATATGCATCGGTAAAAGCACCTTTTTCATGCCCAAATAATTCACTTTCAATTAGTTCCCTTGGAATTGCAGATACGTTTACAGCCACAAAAGGTTTATTCTTCCGGTCTGAATTATAATGAATAGCTTTAGAAACCAACTCCTTACCTGTGCCGGTTTCGCCTGAAATTGAAACAGTAATATTGGTTTTAGTAGCTTTTTCGATGAGTCCGAATACATTACGTATTGCCTGACTTTGCCCTTTTATCAGATTCTCGTATTTGTATTTTTTTCCAATTTCATTCTCCAGTTCACTGATTTTTTTCTGAAGGGTCATTTTTTCCTTAATCTCATTCAGGCATTTCCATAAACGCTGAAAAATATCCTCATCTTTGGCAATATAGTCATATGCACCTTCTTTGAGTAATTCAACAGCAATCTTTACTTCATGTTGTGAAGAAATAATTATTATCGGAATATCTTTGTTCAACTCTTTAATCCTTCGCATGATCTGCAATCCTGACATTCCGGGAAGATTGTAGTCAAGGCAGATTAAGGATGGATGTTTGTACAGATTTTCAATACATTTTTTACCTTCAGGATATATTTCTACCTCAAAATCAGGATTTAATGAAAGGTGAAATTTCATTGTTTTAGCAAAAAGCAGATCGTCTTCTACAACAAAAATTTTTAGCAGCTCCATAATCAGGTATATTTTAAGCAAAGATATAAAAATATTGACTTGTTCCAATTTTTGGACAAAAAAACCACCATATAAATTTTATGGTGGTCTTCAAAAATTGCTGATCGTAAAAAATCCCGGGAATGGAAAACTATTCAGGTTTTTATAACCATTTTACAAGCCTAAGATCCTGACGATGTGGCAATAATGAACTTTTTGGGAACATTCTGAACACAAAATCATACACGCCGGCATTGGAAATTGGAACTTTACAGGTATATTTATAGCTGCTATTATCAGTTTTTTCCATATCCAATTCTGTTTTGTGAATAATTTTTTCAACTGATCCATTGTTTTTACGACCGAAAAGCACTTCTATTCCAATTTCATTACCCTCCAGTTCGGACGTGTTTAAAATGATTTCAGCTTCAAAAATATCACCCTGTTTAAATGGTACCTGCAGGGGTTCAGGATATTTCATACTTATAACTTCAATATCATCCCAGAACCTGAGCATACGCCTTTTCCAGATTGTGATTGTTCTGGCAATTTCATAATTATTGGATTTCAACAACTTACCTCGTTCAAAAAGCTTATTGTAGAATTTGCTGTAATAATCATCTATTTGCCGCTTCATTGTAAAATGTGGAGAAATAAGGGCTATCGTATTTTTAATGTGTGATACCCACTTGGTTGGGACTCCATTCCAGTTTGTGTCATAATAAGTAGGAATAATCTCATCTTCAAGCAATGAATAGATGGTTTCAGCATCAAGCTCATCCTGGAACTGATTATTTGAATACGTCTGCTCTTCTTTAAGCGCCCATCCGGCTCCGGGTTTATATCCTTCAGCCCACCAGCCATCTAACACACTGAAATTTACAACACCATTCATAATTGCCTTTTCACCGCTGGTTCCTGAAGCTTCAAGCGGACGCGTCGGAGTATTCAGCCATACATCAACACCATGAATGAGGTATTTGGCCAATTCCATATCATAGTTCTCAACAAAAACAATTTTACCGGTAAAATCAGGCAATTTGGAGATTTCTATAATGCGTTTGATAAGATCCTGACCTGCTTTATCATGTGGATGAGCTTTACCGGCAAATACAAACTGAACCGGATAACGCGGATTGTTAATAATTTTTGAAAGACGTTCCAAATTAGAAAACAACAAATGCGCACGTTTATAGGTAGCAAAACGACGGGCAAATCCAATAGTAAGTGGTTCGTTCCGTAATGCTTCCAGAGTTCTGAAAATCAGTTTCGGATTCTCCTGTCTTCGTGTCATATCAGCATTAAGTCTGAACTTGATATATTTTATCAGCTGGCCTTTTTGTCTGATACGTTCCATCCAGATCTCATCGTCATTTACATCATAAATTTTCTTCCAGAATGCAGGATTGGATTGATCTTTAATGTAATCTTCCCCAAAGGCACGGGCATAAAGCTTTTGCCAGCTTTTAGCGGTCCAGGTCGGGAAATGAACTCCATTGGTTACATAATCAATATAAAGTTCGTCAGGGAAATATCCATAAAACAAAGGTGCAAACATCTCGCGCGAAACCCGCCCGTGAATTCGGCTTACGCCGTTCACTTCCTGTGCCAGGTTAATTGCCAGCGCACTCACCGAAAATTTCTCATTGGGGTCATTTTCATTGAACCTGCCAAGATTCATAAAAGCTTCCCAGGTAATATTAAGACGTTCAGCATAATGCGGAATATATGCACGCAACAGGTCTTCACTGAAAGCATCGTGGCCGGCAGGAACCGGTGTGTGGGTAGTAAACAAACTTGTTCCGCGTACAATTTCAACAGCCTGATTAAACCAGAGTTTTTCGCGCTGAACCAGATCTTTTAACCTTTCAACGCCAATAAAAGCAGCATGTCCTTCATTCAGATGATATACTTCAGGTTTGATTTTCAAAGCTTCCAACATTCTGATACCGCCAACACCAAGCAGTAATTCCTGTTTTAACCTGTTTTCCCAGTCACCACCATACAACTGATGTGTCACGCTTTTATCAATGTCGTTATTTTCAGGTATATCAGTATCAAGCAAATACAATGGAACACGTCCTACATCCACACGCCAGACCTTGGCATGCATTGTACGTCCCGGAAATGCAATACTCACCATTAACCAGTTTCCTTCTGCATCCCGCAATGGAACGAGTGGCATATGCGAAAACTTCTGTGAACTTGATTTTGCAATCTGATCACCAAAAATTGAAATCTCCTGGGTAAAATAGCCATATCTGTAAAGCAGACCAATACCAATCATATTTTTATTAGAATCACTGGCTTCTTTCATGTAATCACCTGCCAGCATACCCAAACCACCTGAGAATATTTTTACGGTATCGTGCAAGCCATATTCCATGCTAAAATAAGCAACCAGACCTCCTTTCTTATTCTCAGCTTCGGCCATATACCGGTCAAAGTTATTCACAACTGAATCAAGCTTTTCGAGGAATTCAGGGTTCTGCTCCAGGCTTTTAAGTACATCCAACGGCAGTGCTTCGATAAGTGAAATAGGATTGTTGTTTACTTCATACCACAGCTCTCTGTCAATAACTTCAAATAATTCAATGGCGTCGTAATTCCATGACCACCATAAATTCTTTGAAAGTTTTACGAGGCCGGCAAGCCTTTCAGGTACCGTAGGATCAATTAGAATTTTTCGCCATTCCGGATCAACCTTTCGTCTTGGAGGTAACTGTATGTGTTCAGCGGCTTTTTTTTGTTTGAATAAATCAGACCTTGTTTCTACTTTGTTCAATGCAAGGTTATAAGATTCCTTATAATAGGCAAACATATTGTCCCAGACAAAATCTCCTGCCAGATGAAAGGCCTTTTCCCTGCATTTATGTATATCATCAGGTGATTTATTCACATAATCAACAATAGATTTGGCTATTGTATCAACAAGCTCTTGATGGTTATCCTCATTACGGTATAATGCTTTTATTTCCTGTAATTTATCACCATACTTACTTTTTATCCACATACCAAATCCCGAAAGTGAGGTAGTAAAGGTTGGGATGTGAAATGCAATGCTTTCAAGTGGAGTATAACCCCATGGTTCATAGTAACTTGGGAATACTGTCAAATCAAAGCCAATCAGTAAATCATAATAATTCAAGTCAAAAATACCATCTGATTCATCAAGGAATGCGGGTACAAATATCATTTTAACTTTACCACCATTCAGATTACTGAATTTGCTTTGTTTAATCTGTTTTAATACAGCATCATGCTCAGGCTCATATAGCCCATGCGTTGTAAAGTCATATTCATATGGTTTGGTAAAGTCTGGTTCATTCATTCGCGCAAGAACATCTGCCTTCGGGCCTGATTGATGTCCGGGAACCATTATCCATGCTACAATATCACGCTTACCGTGATATATATTTGCTAATCGTGTAATACTGTCAATAAATACATCTATTCCCTTGTTTCTGAATTCATATCTGCCACTTGTTGCCACATGAAACGCATCGGGTGAAACCTTTTGGTTAAGCAAGCCCTCTGCAGTTCTGTGCAAAGCGGTGCGGGCGATACTCATTTTTTTTGTAAATTCTTCTTTTTCAGGTACAAAGTTCATATCGAAACCATTGGGAGTGACAAAATCAACATCCCTGCCGAAAAACTTCCTGCACTCAAGTGCTGTAACTTCACTCACTGTGGTGCAAACATCCGCATGAACAGCAGCATTCTTTTCGAGTGAATACTTAGCCATCACACCAAGTTCCCTGGCTACCTGATCAGGATTAAATAACTGGAGATCATTGTACAGATTCCATCCATTTCCGGCAATTGACCTGCCCAAAACAGTAGCATGTGTTGTAAATACAGTGCCTATCTGAGGTACGTTTTCTTTCAGGAACAGAATTCCGGCACCAGTCATCCATTCATGAAACTGCGCGATAATCCGGTCATGTGATGATAGGTTAAACTCATAAAAGCTTTCAATAATTTTACCGGCTGCATAGCCAAACAGCACAGGTTCAGTATAATCCCATTGTCCGGTAATGCTGTCAAGCCCATACTTTTCCCAAAAATGAGCAAAAATCTGATCTTTCTGACTAAAATAGGGTGTAAAGTCAACAAGAATTGCGATGGCATCAGCGGCTTGTTTAAATCTTCCTACCCTGAATTTGAGCCCTTTAATGGATGCTTCTTCACGCCAACTTCTGAATAATACCTGATCTTCAACAAAATATGGATTTTTATGGGTTTCTTTCCAAACATCAGGACCTATCAGGATGTAGTTATCTTTTAATTCATCTTTTATAACACTTGCTTTGGTAGATATCACAGTAAAAATACCACCAATTTTGTTACATACTTCCCAACTGACTTCAAATAAATAGTCAGGATTCATAA
>CAZKCK010000067.1:0-8769 GCA_964550695.1 uncultured Bacteroidales bacterium
TTCTTCTTCAGCCCGTTTGCGTTCCGTTATGTCGTGATAATTCAGCAAAACACCGCCAATGATGGCATTATTTACGAGATTGGTTGCGGTTAATTCTATCGGCTTATAACTTCCGTCTTTACACTTGTACCTGTATTCAACAGTTTTATCTGCTTTATCTGTTTGCAGCAGACTGTAAAACGCTGTTTGAATGCGTTCCACATCATCCGGATGAACGGTTAACCATCCATCAGTCCCAATCAAATCTTCCGGTTTCCAGCCAAAGTGCTTTTCAATATTCGGGCTTTTATATTTCATGATGCCATCAACTCCCATGATGCCAATAACATCCGATATATTTGAAATCATTGAACTATGTTTTTCTTCGCTTTCGCGCAGTTCAACTTCCGACTGTCTGCGTTCGGTAATATCCAGCGAAACACCGCCCAGCATTGGTTCTTCCCCTGATCGTTGTATTACAAATTTTTGTGTTTCATAAAAATGAATCCTGCCATCAAGCTGCATCAAACTTTCTTCAATCTTCTGATAACCCAGTTGCATTGAATTGTAATCATCCTGCATAATTCTTGCACCCAGTTCATTTGGAAAAACCTCCGACATTGTTTTTCCGACCCAATCTGAAGCACCAAAAGCATCATCCATGTATTTGTTTACAAACAGGGTTTTACCAACATGGTCCTTTAAAAACACCACAGCAGGCAAATAATCCATAAACTGCGAAAACCGTTTTTCACTTTCCTTGAGTGCTTTTTCTGCATTTTTACGTTCCGTTATATCAACTATCATTGTTAACAGGCATAACTGTTCGCCTATAAAAATGGGATCGGCAGAAAACAACCCGATAATCTGAGTACCAGATTTTGATTTGGCTATAACCTCAACTTCTCTCACCGGAATACTATGCTTAAACGTTTCGGTCATCGATTTGCTTAATTCCAGATCATCGATTAATTTTATGGTACGTGAAGCCTTCCCAATTAATTCTTTACGTGAATAGCCTGTGGTTTTGACAAATGCATCGTTTACATCAATAAAAACTCCATCATCAAAACCGGTGATAGCCATGAGTGACGAATTGAACTGGAATGCCTTGGCAAATTTTTCTTCTGAAAGTTTTATTTTAGAAACATCTTTGGTCACACCAAAAATTACTGGTTTTCCATCCCAGAAACCAGGTTTTACCCTTGTTTCGACCGGAAGGAAATTTCCGGATTTGGTTACCAACGGAACAGGGCAGAAATCGGCTATACCTGCCAGCATTTCGCCAACTATCCGGCCGGCTTCCTCACGACGTTCTTCGGGGTGAACCAACAGGACTGACTGTGAGAGAAGCTCTTCTGATGTATATCCAAGCCTTTTGGTAACTGTATTGTTGGTGTGAATAATGTTACCGGCCTCATCCAGCACAAACAGGAAATCGTCGATTGTATTGAAAAATGTTTCATAATTCCTGCGGGTCTGTTCAATATAATCCGCCTTTCGCCTGTGGCCAATCAGACTTGAAAGGAGATTGCTCCATACGTTTAAAATATTGATTTCACTTACTTTATATATTCGCTTTTTAACTACTGAATCCAATCCTGCAAATCCCACAAGTTCACCATCAATCAACATCGGAATGGCAATAATTGACTGTATTCCCTGAGCTTCAAGCATCTCACGTTCAGCCTTCCATGTATCAGGCAAATCCGCTACTGAAGGGATGATAATATTCTCCTGCTTTAAAAAAAGCTCATGCCACATGGGTATCCTATTGAATGATATATTCTGCAGATTTGCTATCTCGGGATGTATTCCCTGGCTGCACCACTCATAGGTATTGTGAATGGTTTCATTTGCAGGATTCATTTCAAAGATATAGACCCTGTCAGCTGCCAAAAAACTTCCGATTCTGCCAAGGGCCAGATTCAGGGCGTCAGGTATTTCATTGATTGGGATACCCGTTAACTGAAGTGATAACTGTAACAATTCCGTTTCAAATTCCTTCGTCTTTTTTTGTTCAGTAATTTCCTGGTGTGTACCTGACATCAACAGGGGTTTACCTTCCTGATCATATGTATGTACCCTCCCGCGGTCCAAAACCCATATCCAGTCTCCGTTTTTATGCAACATCCTTGATTCAAAGGAGTAATAATCCAATTCACCGTTAAAGTGCAACTGCAGCAGTTCTCCGGAACGTTTTAAATCGTCGGGGTGTGCGTATCTTCCCCAGGTTTCAATACTTACAGGCAAAAGTTCGTCGATTGTATATCCGATTATTCCGGCCCATCTTTCGTTAATTTCAAGTTCACCGGTTTGTATATTCCATTCCCAGGTTCCCACATTGGTCCCTTTGATAATGTCAGCAAATCGCTGCTTACCCACAACCAGCTCTGCTTCAATCAGTTTTCGACCCTCAATTTCCTTTTCCAGGTTTTCATTTGTTCTGGTAAGTTCCAGGGTTCTTCGCTCAACTTTAAGTTCAAGACTGGTGTTGAGCTCATAAATTTTCAGTTCATATTGCTTGCGTTCCGAAATATCCCTTACCAATGTTAAAACACGGTCACTTCCCAGCGGAGCCAGTCTTGCTTCAAAATAACGCACTGAATCATTACTTGTTACCGAATACTCATAACTTACAATTTTCCGCTGAAGGATGCATTTTTGAATATTTTCGAGATGCAGTGCTGCATCATCTTCATTAAATACATTTTTCAGATTTGAACCTATAATCTGATTTACAGGTACAAGTAGTTTTTCGGAATCCGAACTATAAAATTCCGAATAGATACCATCCTTATCAATCACAAAAATCAGATCCGGTATAGCGCTGATAATCGCCTGCAAACGCTCATTCTGTTGTTTAATACTTTCCTCGGTCAGTTTTTTTTCAGTGATGTCAATGATTGAAGCCGAAAGGTATTGTGGAACATTCTTATCATCATATATAACTTTCGAACTCATCAATGTTGGGAAAGCAGACCCGTCTTTTCGGGCATGAAAGACTTCCTGTGAGGTAAACCCTCCTTCTTTCCGAATAAGAAGCAACAATTCATCAACCCTGGCTGATTGTTCTGAATTATGGACAGCCATGTAATTCTTACCAAGAAGCTCTTCTGCTTCCCAGCCCATCATATGGGCAAAAGTATTGTTAACATATAAAAACATCCCATCCAATGACGAAATGGAAGCCCCATAATTTGACTGGTCAGAAATTGTCCGAAACTTGCGCAATTCGGCTTCAGCCTTCTTGCGTTCGGTAATATCCCTGATGATTCCTGTTATTTTTATTGGTGTACCTTCTGCATTACAAGAAAGTGCTGCTGAAACTGCTACAGGTATTAATGAACCATCTTTATTTTTAACCAACAATTCATAATCCGTCACTCTTTTCTGCTCAAATAATTTCGAAAAGTAAATACTCCTTTCCTCAGGATTTGCATATACCCCCGCAAAAGGGTTTCCTATTATTTCTTTACGGGTGTATTGCCCTTTAGTGATTATTTCGATAGACGGGCTTATTTCAAGAAGTGTTCCGTCAACAGAAGCCTCGAAGTATGCATCCTGCACAGTTTCAAAAATACTTCGGTATTTCTCTTCGCTTTGTTTAAGCTCATCCTCTGATTTTTTGCGCTCGGTAATATCGCGGATGGTGACCAATGTCCCATCATATGTGCCTGCACGGAATCTTGAACCATTTAATTCTCCAATAAACACTGAGCCATCGGTACGTTTTAGTATAAACTCAAGGTCCTTTATCACACTGCCATTCTGTGCGCAAAACTGAAAGGCATGTATGGCTTTTTCACGGTCCGATTCATCCACAAACTCAATAAAATTACGTCCGCACATTTCTTCAGGTGAGATTTGAAAAACTGAAGAAGAAGCCGGTGATGCAAACATAATAAACCCATTTGTATCTGAAATAGCAATAAAATCAGTTGTTTGCTCGGTAATGGTCCGGAATTTTTCTTCGCTTTCGAGCAGGGTTTTTTCAGCATCTACACGTTCGGTTATATCGGCATCGAGTCCGCGGTAGCCAGTCAGATTGCCGTCTTCATCCAATAAAGGAATGCCATTGGTGGTTAAAACATGTGTTGTACCATCGGGGTTTAGGATGTTATTGACGAGTTTGTAAAAAGTTCTCTTTCTTCGGAATACTTCAAATGCCGCTTCTTTGAATTTTTCTCTCTCATTTTCAGGATGCATATCGTAAAAATACATTTTCCCGATCATTTGCTCCGGGGAATATCCATAAATGGAATGAGCCATCGGACTCACATACGTGTACAATCCACTGGCATCAACTTCCCATACCACTTCCTGGCTTTGTTCAACCACCTGCCTGAAACGTTCTTCACTTTTTACAAGCTCTGCCTGAGATTTTTTCCCCTCATCAAGCAGTTTGATTTTCATGATAGCCAGACTAATCTGCTTGGCCAATGACTCAAGAAACCCGATTTCTGCCGGTGTCCATTGCCTTGTGCTGAGTATCTGATTGAGTGTAAATACATAAAACCCATCTTCATAAAAATTAAAAGGATACCAGATCAAACTTTTAATATGCATTTGCTGGTGTAAAATCTCACCCGATCCATCATTGCTGAAATGTACGTTCACAGCAGCAGAATGGCTTTCAAGGTACTTTTGTGTAGTTCGTATTTCAACAAAAGGATCTGAAAATAAATTCAGGTCATACCGGCCTTTTGTAGCCGAAATCTCAGGATGGTCAAGTCTCAGCCATTCACATAAACCTGTTATCTGGTTTTTTCCAAATGACACATTGTATATCAGGGCTCTGTCAAGCTGCAGGGTTTCACCAACAATGCGGTTGGCACTTTCCAGAATGTATTCAGCATCTTCAGTTGTAATAATTACTTCCGCAATTTCATTTAAAGCCCTTGTAAAATGCAATTGCTGTATGCGCATTGATTCAGCAAGCTTTCGGTTGGTGATGTCACGGGCTACGAAAACCATGTTCTTCGGCTGTCCTTCTGCATTTCTGATAAACTCTGCATTTACTTCAATTTCAAAAATACTTCCGTCGGCTTTGAGTGCTTTGTATTCTCCCGGTTCTGTTTTTTTCCCTGTAAACATACTGGTTATTAATGATTGCCCCCTTTCACGGTCTTCAGGAACCAGAAACTCGCTGATATTCCGGTGTATCAGTTGATCATCATGCGTGTATCCAAACATGGACAGAGCTTTGGAAGAAACAAGCAGTATTGTACCGGTTAAATCAGTAATAGTTATATCATCGGGTGAGGCACTGAGTATGGCACGGTACAGGGCTTCGCTCTTTTGAAGTTCAATTTCAGCATTTCTGCGTTCGGTAATATCCCGCTGATAATACAGGATACTGTTTGGCTGGCCTTTGGCATCATATAAAACAGTAGAATTTAATTCAGTATAGAACCTGCTCTGGTCTTTTTTAATGGCCAGGTATTCCTTGGTAGTTCCATTTTCTTCGCCCCTGAGCAATTTGCGCATATTTTCAATCAGTAATTTCTGACAAGAGGCATCAATAAAACTAAAAACTGATTTTCCGAGGTATTCTGCTTTTTCGTCAACTGAATAGCCGTAGATTTCGGCAAGCCTGTCTGATATAAATTGCATTTCACCCTTCAATGATACCATACCAATCCCGTCAGGTGAGGCCCCGATGATTGCTTCCCATCGCTGGTTGCTCAGCCGCAATTTATCATCTGCAAGTTTTCTCCTGGTAATATCACGTATACTCCCGGTTATTTTTACCGGTTTGCCGTCAGCATCACGCAGCAGAGACGATGAAATGGCTACAGGCACAACAGAACCATCCTTGATATGGAACAACAATTCGTAATCTGCTACATGCCCCTGACTTTGCAATTCAGTAAAGAAGGTTTTCCGGGCTGAAGGATCTGAATAAAACCCGACAAATGACTTACCAATCAATTCATCACGCGTATACTGCCCTTTTGAAATCAGTTCAATGGAGGGGCTGATATTCAGCAACACCCCATCAATGGTAGCTTCGTAATAGGCATCCAGCACACTTTCAAATATCAGGCGGTACCTTTCTTCACTTTCGCTCAAAGCCCTTTCTGCCTGTTTACGCCGGGTAATATCATCGGTGCTTGACAAAACATAGGGTTCATTCCCAAAATAAATGACGGAAGCTGAAAAAACTGCCGTAATCAGCGCTCCGTTTTTATGTTTGAAGTTGCATTCCAGCCCGTTTATTTCTTTCCCCTGATTAAGGATTGATACAACACGATTCCTTTCATCGATGTCAGCCCACAAATTCAGGCCAATGGTAGAATCGCTCAGGGCTTCTTCTCTGGAATACCCACTGATAGCGGTAAAAGCATCATTTACTTCTACAATTTTGCCATCAATGGCCCGGGTTATCTGTATGGCATAGGGTGAGGTAAGAAATGCCTTTGAATACTTTTCTTCGCTGGCTTTCAGCGTAAATTCAATGGCTTTTCGTTCGGTTATATCAGTAAGCGTTCCGGTTCCTCCAATCGTAACACCGTTTTCAATAATTGCAGTAGTGGAAGATCGCACCCAGCAGATTTTACCGGATTTATTAACGTATCTGTATTCAAGATAGGAATAATCTCTGCCGCTGAGGCGGGATATACGGTCAATGATGGTCGGGCGGTCATCTTCATAAATGTAACTGACAATATTTTTTCCAATAACTTCATTTGGAGTATAGCCCAACACCCTCATAACCGAAGGACTTACATATTTAATAATGCCGGTATTGCTGATTTCATATACCACATCATTAATTGATTCGACGAGATTCCGGTATTTCTCTTCACTTTTGGTGAGTTTTTCCTCTGCAATTCTTCTGTCGGTAATATCGTGTACCATTGAATACAGCAGGGTTGAACTGCCAAAAGGAACCGGGCCTGAATATACTTCCACATCCCGTATTTCGCCGCTGGCCAGGCGGTGTCTGAAGAAAAAATTGTTCCGTTTTTCGTCTTTGGCTTTTTGCATTTCAGCCCACATTTCATCTCTTGATAGTGGATTAATATCTGAAATGTTTTTACGACACATTTCCGCATTCGTCCAACCATAAAATTTGCTTGCAGCCAGATTTGCATCTTTGATCTCACCGTTTTCGGGATCAACGAGCAACATAATAGATTGATTTGCCTGAAAAAGTGCTTTATAGCGTGCCTCGCTTTGGTACAGTTCAGCCTGCTCCTGTCTGCTTTGGGTCACATCAACCACTGTCAGCAGACAATTTTCACTGTGCTTATCAATAATGCCTGAAACGTGAACAATCTTTAGTAAATTATCATTTACCTGCAGGGCAATTTCACATGATTCAGTATTACTGCTGCTGAACACGCGTTCGATGAACTGACGGAAGTCAGCTTTTGTATCATTTGTAACAAATAATTCAAATGGTCGATTCAATAAGTCCGAACGCTCAGCTCCGAGCATTTTAGCACCAGAAATATTGATTTCTAATACTTTACCATTCCAGGATAAGGTAAAATATCCGGATGGGGCATGATCGTATAAATCAGAATATTTTTCCGCTGCAAGCTTCAATTGTTCTTTTGCGGTAATGAGTTCTTCATTCTGCAACTCCAGCTCAATCTGGCGCACCTCTAATTCATGCAGCAGCTTAAGCACTTCAGCATCAGTGGCATTTAATGTCCTTTGCTGAGATTTGTTTTTCAACAACTCTTCAGCTCTGGTGCGAAGTTTATCAAAATGATAGGCAGGATTATTTTGCTTTTTCAATTCAGTGGTGATTAAAGTAGTGTTCCGGTATATTCAATGCTCAACAAATTTACTAAATAATTAAACAGAAAATACAAATTTTGGAAAAATTTTCCATTTGTTGAAAAATGTGTATCTTTATCAAAGTTTATACAAATCAATTCTTCTAATGGACGGATGCACCAATCTGCTTCCAGAAATTTTTTTATACTACTGGCAATCATCGTATTAATTTATCATTTAATTGCGCCCTTGCACCTTATATGACCTACCATATTATCACCGATACTTCTTACAATATCATTTCAGCAGATTTTGATTTGCCTGATACTTTTACACGAAGTACTGAAGACCATCATTTGAGCAGCATTATTTGCAAAAACCCCTGGTCAGCCTACCAGTATGTTGCATTTAATTCATCACCTGCCAGCTATACTATAGAGGACATTGCAATCCTGGTTTTGAATGAAAGTGTACATATTAATACTGCAGTATTTAAAAAGATATCACGCAAATCGTTTTTGGGCTGGCAGATATGTTTTGAACTCAGGGAGGAGGCATATTGCCTTGTTGAGACAATTTTTAATACAGTAAATGATTTTTTATTTATACTGAATCAAGACGGCACAATCCTAAAAACGAACAGTACTTTACTTCAAAAGCTGCTATATACTGAGAAAGAAGTAAAAGGAAAACCATTTTTGTTTTTCTTTCCTCCTGACTACTGGAATGATGTGTTAAACCACATTTCAGCAAAAGAACACAACATACCCAGAACATTCCATGCTCCGCTCATGAAACAGAACGGAGCTGAAATAACGGTTGCAACCACAGTTATGCGTACTTTCTGGAACCGGAATGAAGTTATTTTTTGTGTTAGCCGTGAATCATTCAGATATACAAATCACACTGGCGGAGATCAACTTGATAATGAAATATTTACAACGATATTTTACAATTCCAAACAAGCAAAATTGCTAGCAGATATTCAAAATCCGGGGATACCGGAAGCAAATAAAAAGTTTTTAAGCCTGCTTCACAAACTAAATATGCAGCATA
>CAZKCK010000067.1:8869-18435 GCA_964550695.1 uncultured Bacteroidales bacterium
CAATGCAATTGTTCTTGACAAAATCGACAGGATGAATCTTATACTTGAAAGCTCAGGATCAGGTTCATGGGATTGGGATATACCCTCAGGAACAGTTAACGTAAACAAGTACTTCAGCAAGATGCTGGGACATAAAAAGCTCAATGATGATGAAGTAGCCTCATTTTTCATCGAAAAAATTCATCCCGATGACAAAATCGCACTGCACGAAATGTATATAAATTTTACACGTGGGCGACTTAGTTCAGTGAACACCGAATTCAGGATGAAACACCGGAATGGCGAATGGATTTGGATACATGGGAGAGGGAAAATAACAGCACGCTCAACAGATGGCAAACCATTGAGAATGATTGGAATTAATACAGTTATTCAACAAAAAAAACAACAGGAAGCCGAATTAATTTACCAGCAGAAATTCGAAGCACTTCTGCAACAAATCACACTTTCATTTATTAACATCGAACCTTCTGAAACAGATAATGCTATATGCGAATCACTTACAAGGGTTTCTGAGTTTATTGATTCTAATTACGCATGTACAGCTTTATTGAACCAAAAAGGGGATTACATCCAGATAACGCACACTGCGGTACTGCCGGACGACATAAAAAACGATAACGGGTTCAATGACAAAGTCTTTCGATTTGATGCAGATTGGGTTGATACAATTTTGAACAATAAGATCACAAATATATCAGCATCAAACAGCTTGCAGACAATCCCCGAATTTTTTACCCAATTGATGCTTAAACTTAAAATTAATTCAATATCAATTATTCCGATTATACACAATCAAAAACTATATGGTATTTTGATATTTGGCTTTGAAAATATTGATATTAAAACACTTAAACTCTCGGAACAACATTTTACAACCTTTGCCAACATCTTCCTCAAAGTATTATTGCAAAAAGATGCAATAAATAAAAAAATTGAAGCCCAACAACTTGCTGAAATAAAGACAAACGCCAGGGCAAAAGCACTCAGAAATCTCAATAAAAATCTTCAGCATGAAATTGAAAAACAATCGATCAGAAACACTGATTTACAGAAATTTGAAATACTGGCTGAACAATCCGATAATGCTGTGTTAATCACCGACCTTAATCTTGATTCAGTTTATACCAATATTCGGTTTACAAAGCTATTTGGCAAAAAAATGAATGCGCTTCATTTATTTTCAGAATTGGCCGATCATCCGGATAAACAAAAGAAAATCATAGTTAGACTGTCACGGTCAGGAGGAATCTCAAATCAATTAACTTATATAAAACCAGTAAATTCCGTTCAGCAGCCCTTTATAATAAATGCCAAAATACTAAAAGATGTTCATGAATCGCCGGTTTACTTTACGTTTACATTATCCGGCTTGCATCTTTGAAATAAGTTGGTGAAGGGTCTAGGGTGGAAGGTGAAAGGTGAAGGGTATTTTAACATTGTTTTAAAATGAAAACAAAAGCAATCCTGATCTGGAATGTATTCATCCAATACCTTAATTATCATTAATTTAAATAATATTCGATCAAGATTTAAAGGAAACAAAATCCCCACCTCCGATGAATTGACTATTTTTGCACATTCAATAAACTCTGTACTTATAGCGTTGTTACTACGAAATACCAATTATAAACTGATGATCAGAAAAAACCGAATTATATATCTTTCATTATCCATAACTTTCATAATTTTAACGGGTATTCTTTTATTCCGTTTTACTGATTTTGACAATGAAACCGACAATATCAGAAACGATTTTTCGCAATTGACGGGCATGAAAGTCATACCTCCACCCCTGCCGAAAAAACTTGATTTTGCAGGTGAAGATGTGCCATTAAACCTTTTTTATGTACGTGAAGCCCTTGACAAAGAGCTAAGTATAAATACCTACTGGCAATCACAATCATTATTGCTTTTTAAACGGGCAAACAGATATTTACCAACCGTTGAAGCCATTCTTAAAAAACAAGGCATCCCCGAAGATTTCAAATACGTTGTATTGGCCGAAAGCGGATTTCAACATCTGGTTTCACCCGCAGGTGCTGCAGGATACTGGCAGTTCATCAAAGAAACCGCAATTGAATACGGGCTTGAAGTCACTGATCAGGTTGATGAAAGATACCATCTTGAAAAAGCCACAAATGCTACCTGCAAATTCCTCAAAAAATCCTACGATAAATACGGCTCATGGACACTTGTAGGAGCCTCATTCAATGGAGGCCAGGGACGAATTGAACGCCTTGTGAAGCGGCAGCGTACCAACAATTACTATGAGTTATTTATGAATCAGGAAACTTCGAGGTATATTTTCAGGGTCCTGGCATTAAAACTCATTTTTGAGCATCCTGAAAAATACGGATACCAGATAAAAAAAGAAAACCTGTACCCCTCAATACCACATAAAACCATTACCATCACAGAAACCATCCCGAATCTGGTGGATTTTGCAAAAAACAAAGACATCAGTTACAGAATGCTGCGTGAGCTAAATCCATGGTTGGCAGATACTTTTTTACCGGTAAAAGCCGGCATGGTTTATAAATTAAAAATCCCAGTCGGCAAATTCAATGATTATGATGCGTTGCTTCGCGATGAGGTAAACGGAACCAATGAACCACAAACCACAACAGAAATTGAATAAGCTAAATGAGGAAGCAGGCGGAATGGTAGCAAATGATTTTTTTTCTGCTGAAACAAACCTGGAAGTTTATGGTGCACGTGTGCACAACCTGCGCAACCTGAATAT
The DNA here is from genome assembly GCA_964550695.1 of uncultured Bacteroidales bacterium. Classification (GTDB taxonomy): domain Bacteria; phylum Bacteroidota; class Bacteroidia; order Bacteroidales; family TTA-H9; genus CAZKCK01. Next base: position 11,616 of record CAZKCK010000067.1, read on the forward strand.
CATCATTCCGCGCAATAAACTGGTGGTAATTACCGGTTTAAGCGGCAGCGGGAAATCATCACTGGCCTTTGATACAATTTACGCCGAAGGACAGCGCAGGTATATGGAAACCTTTTCAGCATATGCCAGGCAATTCATTGGCAATCTCGAAAGACCCGACGTTGATAAAATTACCGGCCTGAGCCCAGTAATTTCGATTGAACAAAAAACCACCGGCACCAACCCCCGCTCTACAGTGGGTACAATTACTGAAATTTATGATTTTATGCGACTGTTGTATGCACGGGCAGCCGATGCATTCTCATATGTTTCAGGCGAAAAAATGATCCGTTTCTCCGAAAAAAAAATCATAGAACTTATTCTGGAGCAATTCAACGGAATCAAAATTACCTTATTGGCCCCGCTCGTAAAAGGACGCAAAGGCCATTACCGCGAATTGTTTGAACAATTGCGCAAACAAGGCTTTTCGAGGGTCAGAATTGACGGGGAAATTGCAGATTTATCAGATATCACCCAGATTGACAGATATAAAATTCATGACATTGAGCTAGTTATCGATAATATTAAAGTTTCTGAAAACGCATTAAACCGCATCAATCAATCCATACAGACAGCGCTGAAACAGGGGCGTGGTGTAATTATGGTGACTGTTGAAGAAACCGGAACAATCCGGTATTTCAGCCGCAACCTGATGTGCCCGGTTTCAGGCATTGCATACGATGAACCTGAACCAAATACCTTTTCATTTAATTCGCCTTATGGAGCATGCCCTAAATGCAATGGCCTCGGCAAAATAAGCGAAATCGACCTCGAAAAAGTTTTTCCTGACCGCTCAAAATCAATCAGAAAAGGCGGCATTGCCCCGGTAGGAGAATACAAAAGCAACTGGATCTTTAACCAGTTGGAAGGCATCGGCATCCGGTATGGGTTTAACCTGGATACTCCGGTTGAAGACATTCCGGATGAAGCCATCAATACCATTTTGTACGGAAGCAACGACGGATACAAAATCAAAAAAGAATTTAATGGAATCATAAGCACTTATACACTTAATTTTGATGGGATTGTAACCTTTATTCTTTCACAATATGAAGAATCAAATTCAACCACCATCAAAAAATGGGTAAGCGGATTCCTCAATAAAATTAAATGCCCTGAATGTAATGGAGCCCGCTTGAAAAAAGAATCATTGCATTTCAGGATAGGTGGCAAAAATATTTCAGAACTATCTGATTTTGATATTCTTCAACTCAACGAATGGTTTAAAAGCATCAACAACCATCTTGATGATAAACAACAGGCAATAGCATATGAAATTGTGCGTGAAATACAGTCGAGAATCAGCTTTTTGCTGGGTGTAGGGCTTGATTACCTGACACTTGACCGTCCGGCGAAAAGTCTCTCGGGTGGCGAAAGCCAACGCATCAGACTGGCTACACAAATAGGTTCGCAACTGGTTGGTGTACTCTACATTCTTGATGAACCCAGCATCGGACTTCATCAGCGCGACAATCACAGACTCATCAGGGCACTGCAGGATTTGCGTGATATCGGCAACTCGGTTTTGGTGGTTGAACATGATAAAGACATGATTGTTTCTGCTGATTATGTAGTCGACATCGGCCCAGGAGCCGGAATCCACGGAGGAAAGGTAGTAGCTCAGGGAACACCTTCAGAACTTGAAAATTTTGACTCACTTACCTGTCAGTATATCAACGGGAAAAAAGAAATAAGCCTTCCGGCTCAGTTGCGGGAAGGCAATGGCAATTACCTGATTGTGAAAGGAGCCCGGGGAAACAACCTGAAAAATGTAACGCTCCGGCTTCCGCTTGGCAAATTTATCTGTATCACAGGTGTATCGGGCAGTGGAAAGAGCTCACTGATTAACGAAACACTCTACCCCATCCTGAGCCAGAAATTCTATCGTTCCGAGCAAAAACCACTTCCCTACGACGAAATTGAAGGTCTTAAACATATCGACAAGGTCATCGAGATTGACCAATCACCCATTGGCCGCACACCACGCTCAAACCCTGCAACCTATACCAAGGTTTTTGATGAGATCAGGCAATTGTTTGCACAGCTTCCCGAATCAAAGATCAGGGGTTACCTGCCCGGACGGTTTTCGTTCAATGTGAAGGGTGGACGGTGCGAAACCTGCGGAGGGGCCGGCATCAAGGTAATTGAAATGAACTTTCTGCCGGATGTATTTGTGCCTTGCGAAGGCTGCAACGGCAAACGTTACAACCGCGAAACACTTGAAGTCAGGTACAAGGGGAAATCAATCAATGATGTGTTGAATATGACCATTGAACAATCCCTGGAATTTTTCGAGAATATTCCATCTATTTTGCAAAAAATCAAGACCTTACATGATGTTGGGCTTGATTACATTACCATCGGGCAACAATCAACAACCCTATCCGGTGGTGAAGCACAGCGTGTAAAACTGGCCACAGAACTTTCAAAACGTGACACGGGCAAAACACTCTATATTCTGGACGAACCTACCACAGGGCTTCACTTTGAGGATGTAAAAGTGCTGCTTGATGTGCTTAACAGATTGGCTGACAAAGGAAACACCATACTGGTAATTGAACACAATCTTGAAGTTATCAAAGTGGCTGATCATATCATCGACTTAGGGCCTGAAGGAGGTGAACGGGGCGGCCGGATTATTGCAACAGGCACTCCCGAAGAAGTTTCACGACATACAGATAGTTATACTGCATTCTATTTACGCGAATTTTTCAATAAAACACATGAATCATCTGGTTGAAATCATCTGCAAAAATAATGGTGAAAGAAAACTTTATCCCAAAGGAATAACCCTGAAAGAAATTTCGGAAGATCTTGGTATCAAACTTCGTTTTCCGGTACTGGGTGCCCTCGTAAACAACAAGTTGCGTGAACTGGATTACGATTTCTATAAGCCAAAAACCATTGAATTTATTGATTTTACGTGCCCTACAGGATTCAGGATGTATGCCCGTTCTGCAGCATTTATTTTGTATAAAGCCGTGAAGGATTTATACCCCCAGGCAAAATTACGTATTGAACATTCTGTATCAAACGGGGCATATTGCGAAATTGACGGAATCGAAAACTGTGCTTCGGATGTAACGGTTGCCGCGATCAAGACAAGAATGCTTGAAATTGTTCAGGAAGACCTTCCGTTCACCCGTAGCGAAAAAAGAACTGAAGAAGCTATTCAGCTATTTGATCAGGCTGAGCACAATGAAAAAGTGATGCTCTTCAAATACCGCGAACAACTTTATACCTCAGTTTATGGGTTGGGTGATGTGGTGAATTACTTCTTTGGCTACCTGGTACCTTCCACCGGGTACATCACCCAATTTGACCTGACCCGTTATTTTTGCGGCCTGTTGCTTCGGATTCCTGAAAAAAACAGTCCCTGGCAATTGAACGGATTAAAACGTCAGGATAAGCTGTTCAAAATTTTCAGAGAGCATAAAAAATGGGCCAATATTTTGGGTGTAAGCTATGTAGGTCAATTAAACCAGGCAACTGCCGAAAAACGCGATAACGAACTTATTAAGATATCAGAAGCGCTGCATGAGAAAAAAACCGCCCGGATTGCCGATAAAATATACAAACACAAGAAAGATATCAAAATCATCCTGATTGCAGGACCATCATCAAGTGGCAAAACAACTTTCAGCAAGCGCCTTTCAGTGCAACTGATGGTTCTTGGACTGCAACCTGTACAGATATCACTCGACAACTACTTTATTGACCGCGAATTAACCCCGCGCGATGAAAATGGCGACTATAACTTTGAAACCATTCATGCGCTTGACATCGGTCTGTTCAATCAAAATCTCGTTGACCTGATTGAAGGAAAAGAAGCGTTTTTACCAAAATTTGACTTTACATCAGGCAAACAAACCCGTGATGCTATACCCATGAAATTGGGTACAAACCAGCTATTGGTCATTGAAGGCATTCATGGACTAAACCCGGAACTCACGGCAAATATACCAACCAAAGCAAAATATAAAATCTTTGTTTCTGCCCTGACCCAGATTTCGATTGATGGGCAAAACCCGATTCCATCAACTGATAACAGATTGATAAGAAGGATTGTACGCGATTACAGATTCAGAAATTACAGTGCCCTCGATACCCTGAGTCGTTGGGAAAGCGTTAGAAAGGGAGAAGAAGAATACATTTTCCCGTTCCAGGAAAATGCTGATGTGATGTTTAATTCGGCTTTGCTTTATGAACTTGCCGTACTCAAAACATTTGCAGAACCCATCATCAAGGCTGTTCCCGAAAACAGGCCAGAATATGCCGAAGCACAACGTCTGCTTAAATTTGTATCTTATTTCAGACAAATTTCAGCCCGCGAAATACCTCCAACTTCAATCCTGCGCGAATTTTTAGGCGGGAGCAGCTTTATTTACTGATTATGAAGAGTTATCTACCCCTACAGTTTATTCCTATTGAAAACGATGGTTTTCACATTCAGGTGAATGCCATGGTTAACAACATACCTGCCCGATTGGTTGTTGATACAGGTGCCTCACATACCGTTTTTGATAAAACCAGAATTGCCGGGTTCCTGAATTCAGGCCCCATCCAAGGGTCAGGGCTTCAGGCAAAAGGACTGGGCACCGACATCGAAAGTCATATTCTGCACCTGGATAATATAAATGTTGAAAATCAAAAATTAATTGATTATCACGCTATTCTGGTTGATTTAAGCGAACTTGATCAACTTTTCGCCCCCATTTTTACAGGTGGCATTGATGGCATTCTGGGCGGCGATTTACTCACACGAATGGCAGCCATCTTTAATTATAAGAAACAAAAAATCAAACTTGGCGGCAAGAAATATCCGCTCCAGGTTCTGATGCTGACAAAAGGCACATTTCACTATATGATCAGCCTGAACATTCACGGAAAACAGGCAAACCTGATTGTTGATACCGGAGCTTCCAAAACTGTGTTTAATAAACAATCTTTCAATAAATTTCACCCTTTCACTGAAGAGGATTTGTGTCTGAACGACCAGCCTTCTGCCGGGATTCAGGCTGATTTTAGCGAATACAAATGCACTTCAATCGAAAACTTCTCCTTTGGTCAACTCAACATTCCCGGTTATAAAATATTGTTGCTTGATCTGCAAAACATCAATTATACTTACTCCATCCTGAACCTTCCTCCGGTGGACGGTATTCTGGGCAGCGATTTCCTTGAGGAATACAAAGCCATTATCCATTATAAAAATAAAACAATCAGGCTTAAAAAATAACAATCTGCCAAACGAATGACCTCCACCAAATTACTACCTAAAATATGAAAGACCTGACTGTTGGGAGCGAAACCCGGCTAATCCTGAAATTTGCCATGCCGATGCTGGTCGGCAATGTTTTTCAACAGCTCTACAATGTTGTCGACAGCATTGTGATTGGTCAGTTTGTTGGCAAACAGGCATTGGCGGCAGTGGGTGCATCCTTTCCGATTATTTTTGTACTGATTGCGCTGATTATCGGAATCGGGATGGGATTTTCGATTGTTATTTCGCAGTATTTCGGTGCAAAAAACATGGAAAAGGTCAGCAAAACCATTGACACCATGTGGATTTTCCTGTTTATCACTTCATTGGTAGTTACGGCGGTCGGAATTATATTTAGCGGGCCGGTTCTTCGCCTTACCGGACTGCCGGAGGATGTTCTTCCGCTTGCTACTACCTATCTTCAGATATACCTTTCAGGAACAGTGATGTTCTTTGGATTCAACGGAATGACTTCGGTTTTACGGGGGTTGGGTGATTCAAAAACACCTTTGTGGTTTCTGATGATTGCTACAGTGGTGAATATCGTACTCGACCTTCTTTTCGTTATTGTATTTCACTGGGATGTGGCTGGTGTAGCATGGGCAACGGTCATTTCGCAAACAGGTGCCTTTATTACCATGGTGCTTTACCTCAATAAAACGCATGAACTTGTAAAGTTAAAATTCAGAAAATACGTCTGGGATAATGATCTGTTTAAAAAAAGTTTCAAAATCGGTTTTCCCACAGGCATGCAGCAAACATTTGTATCGCTCGGAATGCTGGCTATCTATGGAATAGTGAACGGGTTTGGAACTGATGTGGTTGCTGCATATGCTGCCGCTGGCCGCCTCGATTCATTCGCCATGATGCCTGCGATGAATTTTGCTGCTGCGCTATCAGGTTTTGTTGGTCAAAATATTGGTGCCAACAGGCCTGACCGTGTCAGGCGAGGATTGATAGCAACCCTCAAAATGACCACCATAATTTCAGTTGCTGTAACCATCCTGTTTTATTTCTTCGGACATGCCCTCATGGGAATTTTTACCACCGACAAAGCGGTAATTGAAATAGGTGCTGATTATCTGGTAATTGTAAGTTCATTCTATTTTGCATTTTCAGTGATGTTCAGCTTCAATGGTGTACTGCGTGGGGCTGGTGATACGGTTATTCCCATGTTTATCACTCTATTCTCACTATGGTTAATCCGGATTCCGGTTTCATACGGGTTATCGCGCAGTATTGGCGTACATGGCATCTGGTGGGGAATTCCGGTTGCCTGGATTTCGGGAATGATATTTTCGTATCTCTATTATAAAACCGGCAAATGGAAGACAAAATCGGTTGTTAAAAACAAACCTCCACCCGATGAAGAGGAAAACGTGATTGCACTAACGGAGTAAATGTGAAAATGTGAGAATGTGAGAATATGAAAATGTGAAAATGTGAGAATGTGAAAATGTGAAAATGTGAGAATATGAAAATGTGAGAATGTGAGAATATGAAAATGTGAGAATGTGA
>CAZKCK010000068.1:0-1988 GCA_964550695.1 uncultured Bacteroidales bacterium
CGCCCTTCGGCTGCGTTTTTCGGGGCTGTGGCCATGGTACTGTTTGGTGTACTGGGCTTTGAAGAAGCTGTTTTAGCCGTTGATTACAATACCATCTCGCTCTTACTTGGAATGATGATAATCATTTCGACCCTTCAACTCGATGGCTTTTTTCTGTTTATTGCCAGCAAAACCATCTCTTTGGCGCATACAAGGTTCCGATTGCTGGTAATCATCACAGCAGTTACCGGAATCTCAAGTGCCTTTCTGGTAAATGATGCTGTGGTCCTGCTGTTTACTCCGGTCATTATCACCATTTGTGTTTCCTCACGTTTGAATCCTGTTCCGTTTCTGGTGGCTGAAATTCTGGCCTCAAACGCCGGCAGCGTCATGACCATTACCGGAAATCCTCAGAATATGCTTATTGGCATCAACTCAGGCATTGATTATGCCCAATTTATGCTGAAACTCATACCTGTAACAGTTATCAGTCTGATTGTAACCATTTTAATAGTAAGATATGTTTATGCTGAAACATTCAAAAACTCAACAAAACTGGAATTCAAGGGAGAGGGCTATGATTACAATTATCTCTCAATGAAATTCTCAGTACCTGTATTCATTTTAGTTGTAATAATGTTTTTCATGAGTACGGTTACCGGAATACAAATCCCTTTGATAGCCCTCACCGGAGCAGCACTCATACTTTTGTTGGGGCGCATCAGACCGTCCAGGGTCATCATGCAGGTCGACTGGGTTCTGCTGCTCTTTTTCGCTTCATTATTTATTGTTGTAAGAGGGATTGAAAAAGCTGGTTTATTGCAACAGGTATTATCGTTGGGAGTGATTCCTGAAAATGGCCACGGATTGATCCTTATTCACGGTCTCAGTCTTGTAATGTCGCAGATTGTGAGCAATGTACCCTTTACAGTACTCATGCTTCCGGTAATGAAAGCATCGGGGAGTGAGTTGCTGTGGCTCAGCCTGGCTTCAGCCTCAACGCTTGCAGGCAATGCAACCATCATCGGGGCCATGGCAAACCTGATCGTTATTGAATCCGCTGAAAAACAGGGGATAAAAATTGGTTTTACCGAGTTTCTGAAATCAGGAATCATGGTCACACTCATTACTTTAATTCTTTCAACAGCAATTCTTTACATTTATTTGTAATTTTGCAGTCAATATGAAAGTATTTTGCACCACTAAAAAAGGATTCCGGGCTTTTGCCTGCATCGTAATTAAGCTGATTTTCATAATTATAATTTCACTGGCCAGTGTTATTTTGTGGTTTTATGTTTCAGCGCCCATCTATAAATTCAGAGAACCACAGGCGTTTCATGGTGATAAATTTTACAATCCATATGAAGGCATCAATCCTGATAGCTGGCAAAGAGGGAATTTTCAGGTACAATCATATGTATGGCTCGGGCTCACCAATGGACGCAAGAACACAAGTGAAGCCATCAGCAATCTGTATAAAAGATTGGGCTATAACATAATTGTTACATCTGATTATATGAGTATCAATAAATATAATGAAGGATCTCCGGATTATATTCCTACATATGAGCATGGCTACGGCCTGCACAAAACGCATCAGGTGTGCATAGGTTCAAAAAGGGTCATATGGTATGATATACCCTTCTTCCCGACATTAAGTCATAAACAGGAGATTATTAACCGTTTACGACCTGACAATGAAATTATTGCGATTGCCCATCCTGACCTGTTGGATGGACATACCGTGAGAGATATGAAATTCTTAAGCGGATATGACCTGATAGAAGTCCTGAACAACGCCAGATTCAGCATACAGCACTGGGATTCAGCTCTTAGCAACGGACACGCAGTGTATATTCTGGGCAATGATGATGCGCATGACATTACAAATGCAAAGGAGGTAGGGCGTGCCTGCACCTATATAAATGCCCCCACCAACCATAAAGATGATATCCTGAAATCTCTTAAAAATGGTAAGGCCTATGGTGCAGATATTACGGTGATTAACA
>CAZKCK010000068.1:2088-4516 GCA_964550695.1 uncultured Bacteroidales bacterium
GATAAAACAACTTTTTATCTGAATCCCGTGTTCAGGTATTCAGGTGAAGCACCTGTAAAACAAAACCTTGCCGAAATTGATACCAGATCAACTTTTGTTTTTAGGATTATTGTGCTGATATGTATGGTATTCCTGGTAGTTTTATTCTTTTACCTGAAGAAAAAACGGAAGCAATGAACCCGCTGCATACCCAAGAAAGAACAGATAAACTGATTCTGAAAATACTGCTGTTTTCAGCACTTATCAGGGGGATGATGGCCTGGTACCTTGAATTTGGCAATGATGAGGTATATTACTGGACGTATGCACTTTACCCTGACTGGAGCCATTTCGATCATCCGCCTATGGTAGGTTTTGTAATTCAGCTATTTACGCTGAATCTCCATTTCGACAGTGAATTCTTTATCAGGCTTGGATCAGTTGTTTTTACAACCATCAACACATGGATTATTTATAAGATTACCAGCAAACTAAGCGATTACAGAGCAGGGTTCTATGCTGTGATTTTATACACATCTTCGGTGTATACTTTTATTATTTGTGGCGTCTTTATTCTGCCCGACACACCCCAGAACCTGTTCTGGATGATTGCCCTTTATTATCTGATTGATGCCTTTAATACTGAAGAAATCAATCCATCATCCCGCAAAAGCCTGTTGTTGGGAGCAATTGCAATCGGAGCAGGTCTCCTTTCAAAGTATACAACCCTGTTCTTGTATGGGGGAGCAGGATTATTTGTATTACTGTACAATCGTAAATGGCTGAGTACAATTCATTTTTGGTTGTTCGTGGTTATTCCGTTGTTGTTTTTTATCCCCGTTTTGGTTTGGAACCAGCAAAACAATTTTATCAGTTTTACCTTTCAGGGCGAACGCGTTGCTGTTGAGGGTGTAAGGCTGCATTTTGACTATTTTGCCAGAGAATTCTTCGGACAGATTCTGTACAACAATCCGGTCAACTGGATAATTATTGCAATGGCTTTAATTTCGGTGGGCCTGAACCGGAAAAATATTATTCCGTCAAAACTCTATCCTTTGCTTTTATTAACTTCATTGCCTTTAATTGCCACATTCCTCATTTTTTCACTTTTCAGGGAAACACTTCCGCATTGGACAGCACCAGCCTATACTTCACTGATTATACTTGCAGCTGTTTGGCTGAGGCATCGTGCTAAAAACACACCAAAACTGCCAACGCCTGTAAAACTTTCTGCCGGGTTGCTTTTAGTTGTGATCATTGCAGGTATGCTGCAAATTAAAACCGGAATGCTGTTGCATGACAGAAATCCGGACATATCGCAAAGGGGAAGAACTGATTTTTCACTTGATATATACGGATGGCAACAATTAGGTGAAAAATTTATGTCTGTGGCTGAAAGGGATGAAACAAACGGCAAAATAACGAAGGGTTCTCCCATCGTAAGTTTCAGATGGTTTCCGGCTGCCAATCTTGATTACTACGTGGCAAGACCGCTTGGAAAAAAAGTGCTGGCAATGGGCAGCCTTGAACGCATCCACAAATATGCATGGATAAACGAACTCAGGGGTGGATTTGAACCCGGTTCCGATGCCTGGTTTATTACCTCAGGCAGAGATTTCAAAAACCCGCAGGAACTTTACGCTCAGAATTACGAAACCATTGAGGCAGCCGACACAATCCCTGTAATCCGAAATAGTGATACTGTGATGTACTTTTTTGTATACCGGATGAAGAACCTGATAAAAACTCCTGCAAATGAGCTATACCAGAAATGAACCACGACCAGTGATTAAACCAACTCCTGCCATTGCCGATTATGTGCTTGAAGGGACCAGCCTATGGCTGTTGATCGCAATTTGCGCTTACGCCTGGCTGGTTTACAATTCATTGCCGGAAACCATTCCCACACATTTCAATATTCAAGGGCAGGTTGATGGTTATGGCGGGAAAGGGAGTGTTTTTATTCTACCTGCTTTGGCCATTTTGATGTACACCGGATTGAGTATTTTAAACAGGTTTCCGCATATCTTTAACTATCCTGTTGCAATTACTTCTGAAAATGCGTTACGGCAATACACGCTTGCCACCCGGCTCATCAGGATTATCAAAACATCGGTTATGGTAGTGTTCTCACTCATCCTCATTCTGACTACCCGACAAAATCTGTTTGGCATTCATTCAGGTCTTCTGATACCTGTAATACTTATCCTCATGTTTGCACCAATTGTATATTACCTCAGACTGGCCTTCAGAAAATAGTTCAGATTCAGGCAAAAAAAAGCCCCCTCGGCCGTAGCGTCGGGGGCAGCAGAATTAACCAAAACAAAGCCTCATAGATCAATAGGATTTCACAAACTTGCGAAGTATAACCTTTCCGTCTTCGCATATAACACTCACTAAATAAAAACTATTGGATAATTCGCCTGCACTGAGATCGGCCTGATGGCCG
>CAZKCK010000068.1:4616-18421 GCA_964550695.1 uncultured Bacteroidales bacterium
AAAAAAAACAATTTATTTTTTTACAATTTTTCTGGTTAGCATAAAATGATCTACAGTGCTGATAGTAAGCAAATAAATCCCCTCTGGATAATCTTCGATATCCAAACTAAGGTTGTTTTGGCCAAAATTTACCGGATATTTATTTTCAAATAAAATTCTTGATGCAACATCCCTCAGTTCAATTTTTAGTTCTGACGATTTTGCACCTTCAACCGATACCGTTATCCGGTTTGTTGCAGGATTCGGATAAACATCTGAAACCATGGAAACAAAGACTGACTGCAACTCTTCGATACTGTACGTTACGGTCATTTCTTTGATTGTGAAATTAATATTCATAACAGAATCATTGTTCTGGTTAAGCTCAATAGCAAGAGGTATAGCATGTTTACCTGTAATTTCAGGGATAACGGAATAATTGCCGAACGGTACATCCGAGAATGCAAAATATCCGTTTTCATCACTAAAGGCGCAATGCACTACATTGTTTTCGAATGAATTGAGATAAATTGCCACATTTGATGCAGGAACGGTGAAAGGCATATCATGGAAAAAATCATAATAGATTGACCCGCTTACTTCTGCAAGACCTGTGGTCATCACAGGATTATCGAGAAGCTGAATGTTGGCATCATAATAATTATGATCAAGCATAATCAGCTCAGCAGCATTCCATTGATTTGTATTGCCGCTGTATGTTGGAAGAAATTCGCCATAATACTGTGAAGAGGGATGAAGTGCTGCCCTAACAAAATAACTTCCTGCAGGCAAGCCATAAAAATAATATACACCATATGCACCCATGGTTGCCGAATCAATAAGTGTCACCACACCCTCCTGACTACGGAACAGATGCACATCAAGGGTGTCAACCGGAAGAATTCCGGCAAAAATCTGACCAGCCAGTGTAAAATATTGATTTGCACCAACCTGAATATCATAGCACTTTGAACTGGTACACACGTTCCCAACATACACATTTAAGCATACATTGTAAATCATGCTTTGTTGAAAAATATGAGCCGGATTCATCTCAGTGGAGGTCTGTCCGTCACCAAAATCCCATAAACAGTTCGTAATGTTCGCCGATGACTCACTTACAAAATGCATTTTCATATAATCTTCGGGATCAACCATGTATTTGAATTCGGCATTACAATTCACAACTTCTTCAATCGTAATGTATTGGCCTGACAACCACTCACAGCCATTGTTGTCCTTCGATTCAAGCGTTACATAATATGTTCCCGGTCCGGCATAAATGTGTTCGGCCTGATCACCACTTCCGGAATTTCCATCTCCATAGTCCCAGGAATACTCAGTTGCATAAGGACTATTGGTATAAGCCTGAAAAGCTACTGTGTACTCATTGGCAGAATGTGTAAAATAACTCTGGCAATCATAATTTCCAACAATAACTACCTGCCGGCAGACGGAATCGACACAGGTGGCTCCGGGCTCCGATACGGTTAGGCAAACATCATATGTTCCGGGCGCAAAAAAATGATCAGGATTTGGGTCTGAAGAATAATTGCCATCGCCAAAATTCCATTCCAATTCGGTATAATTACCCGTAGAAGTATTTGTAAAATGTATGAGTTGCTTTTCAACCGCGTCGGGAATCATTGTAAAATCAGCCTGGCAACCTCCCGGAGGATTAATACAAATACTGAAATTGCAGCTAAACTGATTGTTTGTACCTGAAAAAGAAACAATCGTATCATGAATAAAACTCTGACAGTCAGGCGTTACAATAAAAGCTGTTCCGCTTACACCTGATGGCACCTGAAAGGAATCAGCATAGAATCCATAGGCATCCGTAACCAGGTTATTAAAATAGACCTGAGAATTATTGGTTGTGGCTGCTATAATGAGGGGATGAAAAGGAGCAGGTTGAGTACTCCCGTCATCATGAATCTGACCGCTTATGGTAACCTGATACTGAGCTTTTAAAGCCAGTGAAACAACTAAAATAAAGATGAGTATGGTATATTTCTTCATGACCTATCGATTGATATTATATATAAGCGAAGCACGTACCTCAAATGAATAAGGCTTACGGGTTGTGCTGGCTTTTTCATAAACTGAGTTAAAATAATATTTGAATTGAGGTTCAAGTTCAAAGGTTAATACTGGTGAAAAACGATAGCCGGCATTCATTCCGATAATTGCCTGCCAGTTTGTTTTAATTCTGTCTGGTGTAAGATTATTGATGCTCAATACCTTGTCCTTACCAGGATCATAGCTGTCGTCAGAAGCTTTTTCAGAAACAAGAACTGAAAGCATGGGTCCGGCCCTGAAACCAAATGAATACCGGTTGGTCTGCAATAAATCATACCCAAGAATCAGGGGTATCTGTAAGTAGGTGTAGCGTTTTTCGATAAGGGAAACATTTGTATTCAGTGCGGTATCATAAATATCCTGATCGCTCAGGTAATATTTCGGAACAACCCGGTTATTCTGGTTATCGAAGCTATAGCTAATTGAATCAAGCTTTTTGTAGGTTGCAAGATAATCATTGTATGCATATGCAATTTCACTTACTCCCTGCGCAATAGAAAGTCCGGCTCCGGTACGTATGGAATACCTTTCAAGGCCGTAAAAAAACTCAAGTCCAAAATTATGGACATATTTATTCTTCAAATCAACCGTATTAAACATCCATTCCGGAGTATACTGCACGCCGGCTGCAAGGGTTTTATTGCTACGGGCCGGCAGTTTCCGTATTTCAGGTTTATCCTGAGGTTTCAGGGTATCCGGACTGATTGCAGTAACGCTTCCTAAAGCCACAGGAACTACCTGCTTTTGAAAAGAAACAGAAAAAGCATTGGCTTCAACACCAAGTCTTTCAAGCGCAATGGCTTCCATCATAAATGGAATAATTCTCTTATGTGAAGGGTTAATAACCTGAGGATCAATTTCCTGGTCAGCCTTATATTGTAAACCCGTATTAGCCTGATTAACTGGTGTTGAGGAAGTAACTGACGAACGGGATTCTGTTTCCTTGCTTGCTGTTTTTTCTGAATTGGAAGCAAGCCCTGCGTCATTGTTTGATTCTACATTTGCAGGTTGCTCCTGAGCAACAACAATGGGTTGTTTATCTGGTTGAACCATAGAAGCATCCGTCTGAATAAAAATACTGTACAAAAACCATATTCCGGCCAAAATAGCCGCAGCAGTCATTGACAGTATAATATTGCGTGTTCTGTGCTTTGCACGCAGTGCTTTATCACGACCCAACCTGAGCATCAGTTGCGCCTTAGCGCCCTCCGACGGCTCTATCCGGTGGTCTTTCAGCGAGGACGCTAAAAAAGTATCGAATGTTGGTTTAGTTTCCATATTGTGATAAATCGCCTTTTTTCGAACTTAACATTAAAATATTCTTTTTTAACAGATTACGGGCTTTTAACAATTGAGTTTTAGAAGTACTTTCACTACAGTTAAGCAAAGCTGCAATTTCTTTGTGGCTGTAATCTTCAAACACATACATATTAAAAACTGTACGGTATCCGGCAGGAAGGTTGCCAATCAGTGCGTGTATCTCGTCAGTTGACACACCAAAAGACTCGGGGCTGAATGGAAGATCGTCTTCCACAACACCCACATCTGTATGGTGATCAATGCTAATCAGGTTTCGGGTTTTCATTTTATCCCTGATAAAATTAAGTGAGAGATTTACCACTATACGTTTCATCCAGCCTTCAAAAGCCCCTGAATGCCGCGGTTCAAACTTGCTGATACTCTTCAGAATCCGGATAAAGGCTTCCTGAAGAATATCCTCAGCATCAGCCCGTTCAGGAACATATCGCATACAGACACTTAGCAGCATTGGAGCGTATTTGTCATACAATGCCTCCAATGCCCGGCTTTTGCCCTTGATGCAATCTTTAATCAGTTCCTGCTCAGAGGTCATTGCATGTAATCCGGTTAGTTAACACAGGTTTGGTGGAAGGTTGTCCACATCAGGAATAAAATTTGAGGCTAAAATACAATCTTTTTTATTCAATTAGTTACCATTCAGAAAATTAACATCAACAACTGTTGTTAATAACTCTGAAACCTGATATTTCTTCTGCAACGATACTTCCGAAACACCATGATTATGAATGACAAAGGATTCTAAAGTTCTTCAAAACCTGAAAAAGCACCCAAATCAAGACAATATTCAGATGAACAAAAAACCCGGGATTGCTTTCAGATTATATTAAAAGCCAACCAGGTATTTCTTCGTATTTTTGCCTCCTACAATTCACTGTATTATGAAAAAATCACTCCTTATCCTTGTTTTTGTAATGGCGGCAGGCTGGCTGACGGCACAGGTACATACCACGTACCTCTGGCACCTTGAGCAACCCATCTACTGGCCGGAGCAAAGTGTATGGACACCGACACGGTATCAGGCTGTGTGGGAATCGCAGTATCTGAAATCGAACAACGGCAACTGGTACACCGATGGTCTTCAGCATCCGCTGAACAACCTTGAAGAGATTTTTTCAAACGAAGACCGCAAGGCAGCTTACCAATACCGTACAAAAGATGCCGTTCAATCATTGATGTCATTTGCCGAAGGCGGGGCGCAGGTAAATTATTCAGGATGCCTGATGGAAAACGTGAACAGCCTGGCCGGTGCAGGGCAGATGGGTTACCAAAGCGGATGGCAGAACAACTATGTTACAGCCAGAAACTGGAAGACCAACGGAGGGAAACCCCGTATGGATATTACAGGATTTACCATGGACCATGCATTATCACCTCTCTTAAGTTACAGAATGTTGCGCAAACAGATACAGGCTCATAAATACCTTTACGGCCTGACTTTCGGAAATTCACCGGTGTATTCAAAAGGATACTGGCCGGCAGAATGTTCGTTCAGCGAACTCAATATCAAAGCTCTGGCCGATGAAGGATTTGAATGGTCAGTGATTGCCAACAGCCACCTGGCCCGCACACTTGCCGATTATCCCATAAACTTCGGAACCAGCGGCTGCAATATTGATCCACCCAACAAGGCCGATGTTACCACAGTAAACGGTACACATTGGTGGAGCGGACAGATTGATGGCCGCGGCGGTACATTTGCTGCTCCTTTCTGTTATCAGGCCCATAAAGCCAAATATGTTGACCCGGCAACAGGAACAGAATCAAAAATTACGGTTGTTCCCATGTGTGACCTGCTGAGTTACCGCAATGGATACGCAACCATGGGTACGGGTGAAATAGATGCCAACATTGCGCCTTACAACAATCCCACCCAACCGAGTATTGTATTATTGGCACATGATGGCGACAATGCCTGGGGAGGCGGGTATGATTATTATATGAATTCCGTTCCCGGATTTGCCAGTGAAGCTGCTTCAAAGGGATACGTACCCACTACCATTCAGCAGTTTCTTACCAACCATCCTGTTCCGGAAAATGACGTGGTTCATGTTGAAGACGGTTCGTGGTTCAATGCAGCCAATGACTGGGGCCATCCGCAGTATATCAACTGGTTGTGGCCTATGTACACCTCTTCATTTCAGTTTAACCCTGCTGGATGGACAGAGGATGTTCGCAACTGGGCCGTGCTGGTGGCTGCCGAAAATCGTGTTCTCACGGCAGAAGACCTGAGCGGAAGTCTTACCATAGCCAATATTGTAAACCCCGGATCGTCAGCTACCGCTGCGGAGAAGGCCTGGCATTATCTGCTGCCGGCATACAACAGCGGTTACATGTATTATGGAACGGCACTGGATATGGAAGTAAAACAAACACTTGCCTGCAACCATGCCTGCGATTTTGCTGATCAGGTAATTGCTTCACATTCAGGTCAGGATAATACACCACCAACAGTTTTTATACCTCAACGTTATCCGTACAACCCGGGCGGAACCGGCTTTGGACCGACCTACGGATATCAGCAAAAGCAGAACGGAAACGATTTTACCGTCTGGACCTTTATTGCTGATGTATCAGGATTGCAAACTGTTACATTAAAATACAGGGTTGATAAAGATGGCACAAATCCGATTGCAAGCAACCAGAACGAAACCTATAACGGAGGGGCAGAAGTTGAAGCCTGGCAGAGTATCAGCATGACATCGCGTGCCTTCCCCACAGGCAATGTTACCAATAACCCTGATATCAGTTTCTTTATACTGCCTGATTATATTGCAACTGAATATTATGCGAAAGTTACCGGCTTTGACGAACAGTTGGTTGATTATTATGTTGAAGCCACCGACAATAAGGGAAATACTGAAAAATCGTCCATACAGCATGTGTTTGTGGGCAAAACCAACAATGCCGGAGGCGGAACCACTTCTGATGTAAGCTGGTCGCCTGAAAGCCCGACCAAAGATCAGGTAATCACCATCACAGTTACAGGTGCAACTCAGGGAGCCAGTCTTCACTGGGGAGTTACCCTGAACGGAACAAGCTGGCAAACACCTGATGCGGAATACTGGCCCGCCGGAAGCACCTTATTTGGTGGCACCGGCCCTGCTGTGGAATCCGTCATGACCGGTCCTGACAATCAGGGGAACCTGACCATCCAGTTGGGACCTTTCAACAACTCAGCGCAACTTGCCGGGGGTGTTGATTTTGTGCTGCATTACAACGATAATACCTGGAACAACAACAATGGCCAGGATTTCCATATTGACATCAGCGGAAGCGGAGGAACGGTGCAACAGGTATCATGGGCACCGGCGAATCCGCTGAATACTGATTATGTAACCATTACCATGTCGGGTGCCACGCAGGGAGCCAAACTGAACTGGGGTGTAAAAACCAACGGATTGAACTGGCAGTTGCCGGATGCATCGTATCAGCCTGCGGGAACAACTTTATATAACGGAACCGGCCCTAAGGTTGAGTCTCCGATGACCGGCCCTGATAACAACGGAAATATTTCGATACAGCTCGGACCATTTACCAATGCAGCACAAGTGGTTGAAGGACTTGATTTTGATATCCATTTTAACGATAATACCTGGAACAATAACAACAACCTGAGTTATCATCTGAATGTGACCAATCAGGGTGGAGGCGGAACCGAGACGGTGTCATGGTTCCCGCAATATCCCACGGCCAATGATCAGATTACCGTGACTGTACAGTACGCCAACAAGGCAGGCAGCCTTCACTGGGGTGTAAACAACTGGGCACAACCGGTTTCGGGTTATTGGCCCGCCAACAGCAGTTTATTCAGCGGAACCGGACCATCGGTTGAGAGCCCCATGGCCGGCCCTGATAACAATGGCCACATCACGTTGAATATCGGACCATTCAACGATGCAGGGCAGGCTGTTCAATCCGTTGATTTCGTGATACATTATGCCGATGATACCTGGAATAACAACAACAATCTGGATTATCATATCGCCGTTACGCCTGCGGGTGGTATTGCAGATCATCCTTTACCCTTGTTTATGATGTATCCAAATCCGGTACAAGACGTCAGCTATATCCGCAACTTCTCAAATTATCGGAACGTTGAAGCTCAACTCACCAACTTATCAGGGAAAGTGCTGACACACCTGATTCTGGATGATAAGAAAAATGTGCTTGATATGCAGGGTTTTGAGAAGGGTGTTTATTTCCTGAAATTTTATGACAAAGGGAATGTGCTGCAGGTGCTGAAAGTGTTAAAGTTGTGATATTCAAATTTTAACAACTAATTATTTTTTCTGATAAATTCAACAATATTTTCAGCTTTTTGCTTACCAATACCTTTTACCAACATTAAATCGTCAACAGAAGCTTTGAGGATATTTTCAATTGAACCAAAATGCTCCAGAAGCCGTTTGGCCAACTGATTGCCCACCTGCGGAAGCCCTTGTAAAAAGAATAGCTTGCGTCCATAGGCTTTTTTGGGTTTAAACCCTTTACGGTGAGGGACACTCCGGCTTTGCAATTGTTGGGTTCCGGCCTGAACAAGAATAAGAGCAGTATCTTGTTTATTCTCAGAAAACCAGACTGGTATCTGCCAGGCAACCATCACTGCAAGCAAAGCTCCCCTGACCGCTTCATGACTAATATCATGATTGGTTTTGTATGGGCTGCCCTCAACAACAATCAGGCATGTGTTATTGGATTCGCAGAGTTTGCGGCATTGATTAAACAATCTGCCCGAAATAAGTGATTGCACAAAATCAGACGCGGTTTTGCGCTCCACCAGCAATTGGCCATTTACAAAGTAATCACCGGCTTCAAGATGAATAATTTCAACCAATGCATCTGCTTCATGCAATAACTCAATGATACCGGTTTGTTCCTCACGGTAATCAACTTCTATCTTTACTTGTTCATTCATTTTGATTCACGCCATTATTTCAGAACCATAAATATAGCTCCAAATTACAAAGAATCAAAACAATTTCACTAGAAACAAATAAAAACTAAAGTTCAGCAAACTCAAATGCCGGATACCCCTTTTCGCCGGAATTGCTGTAAAAACCGGTAAAGCGCAGTTTAAAATACAGGCCCTCGTGATCGCGTATGATGTAAACCACTTTGGGTCTGATCTGGTATGAAACATTGCCCGAAGTAACATCCCCCACCACATCTTTCCAGTCGTACCCAATCAGATCACGGTCAGCCGAGTAACTTAGTTTCCGGGCATCGGCCAGCGTAACTGTATTAAAGTTGAGGGTGGTATCTTCGTACATTTCAACCAGATACGGATTGCTTAATGCTCCGGTTACGAGATACGGATAGGCTTCACCCATATCGGTATATAAAAGTGTGGTGTATTGTGTAAAAATCATATCCCATTGTTCGCGCACCGGCTCCAGATTTAAGATTTCACCACTATTTAAAAATGAAAGGTAAACATAATTCACACCTGCACTTTTGGTAACGGTAACGGTATGGTCATCACCACCTTTTAGTTTTGAAAACCGGATCTGATAGTCTGTTTTGTTGTATAAAAGAAGCTTTATCTTCCAGAATCCGAGGTAATTACCCAGTGCATCAATGCCACGATCAATGACCATCACCTCACCAAATGAAGGCAATGCAAGGTTTGTTGTATCATACCAGTAACCGATTGCATTTGAGTCAGCCTGTCCGGTTGATTTGTCGAAAGCCCACTTGCCAAGCGTTGTATCCGTTACAGATTCAAAATCAGTCATTCCGGTATGTTTCAGCCGCATGAATGCTGCCGTATTGAGCCAGATCAGTCCACGGTCGGGCCGGCATTCGAACGCGAGGTCATACACATTTTTATCATTTTGCTTTCGTTGCACATTGGCTGATAAATCGAAGTACACCTGCCATTTGTAGGATTGCTCCATAGCAATGGTAACAGTGTGCACATTCCCCGGGACATGTGGAGCAACTTTCTGGTCATCCTTAAAGCATGAAATCATGCCTGTAACCACGATGGCCATAAGTACGGGCAAAGAAATAAATTTATTATTTAACATTTTCCTTTTCAAACTGATATAAGTGAAGGGCAAATTTGATAAAATATGAACGTCCCCATCCCACCGGAACAGAACCTGATCCATCGCCGGTATGGGCGCCACCATTTCCGCCCATGGCATCCACAGATTTAATGTCGAAAATATTTCTGGCACCCGCAGTTATACTTATACGGTTCTTCCACAATGATTTTACAGCGGAGACATCAAGGTTGTTAAAATCGGAAATAAATCCTTCAACCAGGCTTCCGTCGGAGGCCGTATAAAATTGAGGTAAGCGTCCGGTATATTTGTAAAAAGCTGACAATGTGAGGCCTGATTTCAGCCAGGTATATGAAGTTTCAAAAATAAAATCGGTACTGTACTTAAAAGCCGGTTGTACGCCTGAAGTAAGCAGTTCATTTTTCCTTCCGGTACGACTGACACCAGCTTTCAATGAAAGTGCGGGATAGTACCTGTAAACCAGGTTTAGCTGGGCACCCATCGAATTGAATTTGTCGATATTGATATAAGTATACAGGTTATCCTCAACATTGGCCAGTGAAATAATGTTGTCGATTTTGTTGTAGAAACAAGCCAAATCAGCACTATACACATGATGACCTTTTTCGTGGTTATATCCGGCCGAAAAGTTGAAATTATGTGAGTATTCAGCTTTAAGATCTTCATTTCCACGAACATTGTGATTCACATCAACAAACATCAGATACAATTCCTTAAGCGATGGGGCCCTGAAACCTCTTGAATAAGAAGCTCTGAAAGTATAGTTTTCGAGAGGAGCCCATTTAAGATTCAGTGAATACACCAGGGGAGCAGCATAACGCGAATTGTAGCTTACACGTCCGCCGGGTTGAATCACCAGTCCGGCAACGGGTTCAAGTTTCATACTGATAAAGGCAGCGTAATCACCTATTTGCTGTACATTCCCTGTAATACGTTTTCCGGATCCTTCTTCAAGGTTGGCATCAATACCAACCTGATAATTTAACGTGCTGGATTTATTGCTTTTACTGTAGGTAATTCTTCCAACCCAGGCATTAAACACAGTGGTATCCTGATCACCTGAATTGGTGGTCATTACTTCATCAAGCGTGGTAAGATCTTTAAAATAAGTCTGTTTGCGACGCTCAAACCATGACCATGAAACAAGCGCATTCAAAAACCGATTCTCGCCAAGAGGCGAGGCTACATCAAGCCTTGATACAAAACGGTTGGTATAAAAATAACTGTCGAAGGCTTTTTCGAAATAGGGAGGAATCAGATTGCCCTTATTTTGTAGTAACTCATTAAAATACTGATTGCTGAATTTTAATTTAAGGCTTTTCTTTGAATACAGGTAGTCAGCGTTGCCAAAAATCTGACGTTTGGGTTTCCAGAGTTTTGCACGTGATGTATCGGGATCCGAATAGCCCCCAAAGAAATTTCTTCCGCCATTGACCATCAAAACATGGTTTTTCTTCTTTGCTGAAAAGGCCGCATCAAAATTATAAACGCCAACAGATTCAACATAAGAGTTAAGGTCAGCCATCAGGCGGGTATTTTTATTTTCTTTGGTGATAAGATTAATAACGCCCGCCAGGGCATTGCTTCCATAAACCACACTCATGGGGCCTTCAATCACTTCAACGTGGTCAACATTGTTCAGGTTGATCTGACTGAGGTCAATATTTCCGTTCATGCGACCGATGACCGGAACACCATCAACAAGCAGCTTAACGTTTTCACCTGAAAGTCCCTGAAGGCTGATACTTGCACCCAGCACACCGTCCTGTGAAGTCCGCATATTCAGTTCTGAACGCATTAAATCGGTAAGATTATTGGCGCCCTTGTATTCAATCTGTTTGCTGGTCAGAACTTTAATTGGATAAATGGATTTGTCAGCTTTTTCGGGCGTATATTGTGCAGTTACAACCACTTCATCCATATTTAAAATGGTGGGAGTAAGTTGTATGAGCTGATTCTGTTTTGGGGAAATGGTATCAAAAAGTGTCTTATATCCAACATATGAAATGGCCAGTTGAGCAGGGCCCGGGCAAGTATTCAGCACAATTCCCTTATCATCGGTAATGCTGTGTTTCTGGTTACCGGTTTTTAAGTCCTGAAAACACACATGCGCAAAAACCACAGGCTCTCCGGTTTTGCTATCCACAACCCTGATTTGCCCCTGCTGGGCATGTACGATTGACATGCCCGGCAGGGAAATCAGAAACATAACAATTATCCTTGTAAAGAATCTCATTGCCTATTGGTGGATGAAACGAATTGTTGCAGTATGATCAGGGCTTTGGATTTTCAGAAAATAGACTCCGGCTTTTAATTCAACCAGAGAAATGCTGGTATTGCCTGATACTTTATCCAATATCTGGCTGAAAACCAATCTTCCGGCAATATCAAAAATACTGATGCCTGATTCATTCCCTGTTAAATTGATATTTAATTCATTACTTGCAGGATTTGGCCAAATGGTATAATTACTTTTTGATGTGGTTGGAATCCCGGTAGCTGAAACTATCTGCTTTTCAAACACAAATTTACCGCTTGAGCTTCCTTCAAACTTTGTAAATACCAGATTGTTCATGTTGCCGGCAATGTCTTTAACGAAAAAGATCAGAGAGTCTTCAATCAAATACGTAAAAGTTCCCATATCGAACGTTTTCCAGTCGTAACCAATCTTGTCGCGTACATTTGATAAATCCAGAATACTCCAGTCATTGTACCCGGGCAGAACAGGATATGCTTTTGCACTTTCAAGTGCCCAGTTGGTGAGTACGCCTGTAACCAGATAAGGCTGACCGGTATTAACCGACATGTATTTTGTAAAGCGGAGATCCCATGAATCCTTTGCGGGTTCAAAATCAACAACCTGTTTATTATCAATAGAATAACCAACAAGGTTTTTTGTTGTATAAGGATTGGCATCAAATGTAATGGTTTGTTCATCGGTTCCATCAAGATTGGCAAACCTGAAAATGAAGGTATTGGCAACAGAAATCTTTTTTATAATTCTTAGTTTTTTATAAGTTCCGCTTTCAGTTTTGATAATCTGAATTGAATCGCCTATTACATTGTGGTTTACCATGTTATAAACGCCCCATCCATAATCGGGGTGACCGGTTGAATAGCGGTTAAAGGCACCGTCATCCCACAGTGTATGATTATTGTTCAAGGCTTTCCATCCCAAAATACCTGAGGTATCGATCGTAGCCCATCCATTGGTATCGGCATTGGGATAATTCCAGAGTGCTACGCCAACGCCTTCATTAATTAATATGGTGGCGCTCCAGAGTTCGGTATGAAATGCAATATCCCAACCTGCCCTCGGTGCTTCAGCAACTTTGCCATTTAAAAAACTGTAAAAAACTTCATTTGCATATCCCGGACCCATTGCCACTGAGTCTTTAACGGACTGTGCAAAAGCGCTCTGACTATAAAAGCAGAACACTATTACTGCTGATAATGTAAATAATTTCCTCATAGATGAAATAATTGATGATTAATAAAATATGTGAAAAATTGTATTACTGAGAAAAAAGAGTGTAATGGTATGTGCCTTTATAACAGCATCTTCTGAATATTTTACGATTATCACCCGGTTTATGACCTACCATATTCTACATCTGTGGGATTATTTTTCCTTATCCACCAGCCTTCATTGGCTGTTGAGAAATTTCGGATTTAATAAAGGCCCTTCCTGACTGAATAAAATCTCCGTATGACCCGTCAAATTGGGTTAAAGGCTAAACCGCAATGAAAAGTAAATGCTGCTTGTCAGGCCTGTGCTGGCGGACCTCTTCGGTCGGGCAGTACAATGATCAGTTTCGACAGGTACTCAATTTCTACCTGATTGAACTGATTGGAAATGTAAAATATCTTCTCGCCGGCATCGTGGTGTTGAGCCAGTGCAGATGCAAAATATTTTCCAGCAGAATTGTGAAATGCACAGGCTTTCGCCTTATCATCGTGATCCTTAAACCTTTTGCAAAGAATGCTTTGCGGTATCAGATCCTGATGAAAAATACGGTTCATATGGAAATTCAGCAATGAGGCCACAAATAGCCAGGCAATGCTGAAAGCCAGAAAACAAACAGATATTTTAATATTTCGATGCATAGATATAGATGCAGCAAAAGTATAAAAAAACCCAGTATAGAATCCCTTTTATATGATTGCAACACAAAAAACCGGAGAAGATACTTAGCCAATTATTTCTAAATTACACCATACCAACAACATAACCATTTCAATGATTTTCTTTAAAATCATTTATGCGGATATAAAAGAAAGGCTTGTTTTTGCACCCTCAAAAGCGGCCCTGTAGTTCAATGGATAGAACGGAAGTTTCCAAACTTTAAATATAGGTTCCCTGCCTGACTGCGTCACGCAGGCAGGGATTCCGAT
>CAZKCK010000069.1:0-15291 GCA_964550695.1 uncultured Bacteroidales bacterium
CTGGTTGAAAGAAGATACCTGTAACTTCCAATGGGTGAAGGGTGAAAGGTGAAAGGCAAAGGTTAACAAAAATGGAAATGTAAAGAGTTGAAAATGAGGAAATGGTTGCACGACCAAAAGCACTTTCACAATGCCTGTGGCGAAGTCTGCTTTGTATCATCTTATTATCCGCATATTGGCATATCCTCAAATCTTCACATCTTCAGATTCAGCTCTTTCATAAAACCTTCGCGATAACTCAACCCGACCGGAATAAGCTCTCCCCCCATCTTTATCCTGTTCCGCTCAATATGTTCAATTTTATTCATGGCCACAATGAATGATTTATGTACACGAACGAAATTATCAGATGGTAACAGACTTTCCATGTGTTGAAAATTTTGTAGCGTCATTATTTTAGCCGCTTTTGTTACAATCCTCAGATAGGCTCCCTTTCCCTCAATGTACAAAATGTCGGAGAAATTGATTCGTTCCATGCGGTATTCGGTTTTCACAAACATGTAATCCCTGTGTGGCCTGCTTCCCAGGTTGTTCTGCACTTTATCGATTGCTTTCGAAAACCGCTCAAACGAAAAGGGTTTTAACAAATAATCAGCTACAGAAAAGTTAAAACCGTCAACAGCATATTGGCTGTAAGCTGATACAATCACAATTTCCGGTCGGTTTTGCAAAGATTCAAGAAACTGCAATCCCGAAAATTGTTCCATTTGAATATCCAGAAAAACCAGATCTACAAGCATTGTTTTCATATAGGCAATGGCCTCAATTCCACTATTGAACGATTTTAACAGGTTCAATAGTGGAATCTGCCTTATAAATCCCTCCAGCTTTTCAACTGCCAGAGGTGTATCATCAACCACGATACAATGAATGTTCATAAGTATTTACCAACAAAGTAACTTTATACGTATCCTTTTCTTCTTCAATATGTAATGCGTGTGTATCAGGATAAATCAATTCCAGTCTTCGTTTTATAATACTCAGTCCAATTCCGCTGGCTTTATCTCTGGTAATTTTTTGGGTTTTGTCGAACGCATTCACGCATTCAAAATTAACCAAATTGTTTTCAATGGAGAAGGTTATACGAATTGCATCGGGGATATTTTTATTGTTACAGTGCTTAAAAGCATTCTCAACAAAGGGGATGTATAACATGGGCGCAACCGAAATGCTTTCAGGGCTGCCTTGTACTGAAAAAGAGACGAGTTCCTTATTTGCAAATTGTATTTTTTGCAAACCGATATAGTTTTCAAGGTACGTAATTTCATGTTGCAAGGGCACTTTGGCAGTATTGGTATCATAAATCATATACCGCAAAATATCCGAAAGCTTTACCAGCGTTTCCGATGCTTTTTCAGGATTGCTCCTGATCAGACTATCAATATTATTGAGTGTATTAAACAGAAAATGAGGATTGATCTGGTTTTTCAGCAGAGCCAGTTCACTCTGTAGGTTTTGCCTGACAAGTTTTTCTTTCGAAATCCAGTTTTCAACCAATCTGAACATTGCCCCGAAAAATGCAAATGGTATGGCATAAACATACGTCAATGTTAAAAAGTACGGGTATTCAAAAGCAACCCTGATCGTAAAAAACCTGAATAAGGTGGTAATAACCAGTGGAACAATTAGTATGAACACCATCTTTTTAAATTTCACCACCAGATGCCCATTGCTTAAATATCCGGGCTTCAGAAAAAAATAGCATGCATAAAATATCCCTACAGGAATAAGGATGTAAAGGTAGAAATTGAAAATGATGCCGATCAGATTCGACCCTGAAAAGAAATCGGCACCTTTGTCAGGGGGCTCAACCAAAAACTGAAAACTTTCATAAAACACAGCCCAAAAACCTTTTTGGTTTTCTCCAAACATATGGCTGAAAAAACCGTATTCGCCTGACCAATTGGTGATGAGTCTGGACAAAGGAAAAAACAACCAAAACACTGAATGCACAACAAATCTTACTGACTTTTTCATGATTTTAAATTTAAATGGTTTAACATGATGCAAAGTTCAGTCGCAATAAATCGAAATAAAAATCTGTTTAACCATCGTAGCAAATTCATATACGAGTGTGGTTATTTTATTCATGTTCGCTGTATTATGCCCCGCACTTATGCCTATCGCCGGAGGTCATGACAATACCGGTAAGGTGGGGCTTGTCTGACATCCAACACGACTATTTATACGGGTGGCACGGCCTCAAATATACTCCAAAATCTGCCATTTTGTACCCATCATTGTTACTTTCTGAGCTTTCATTAATTATGGGTAGTTTGAAATTATATTGTCCTAAGAAAGGAACCATCACGTTTTGAAATTTACCATGTAACCACCTCCTGATCTGTGCCAATCTGTGTAATCTGTGGCCCTCCTTGTTTTTCCCCGGCAAGCCTATGAATGCTGAGGCAAATAAAAAAATAAAAACCGTCTCAGGATTCGTCCCCTCAAAGAAAAATCCCCTGAAACTCTTTTGAATTTCAGGGGATTGACTTTCGAATTTGTTGTCCTGCTAGGGGTCGAACCTAGGCTCTTCTGATCCAGAGACAGACGTGTTGCCAATTACACCACAGGACAATCTCGTATTTGAGGCTGCAAAAGTACTAAAAAAGGATTTATATCTCCCAATTTTTCGTATATTTTTTTTATAATTTTAATAATTCTCTCCAGAACCTTCTGTAGGATCATCAATTACATCACTCACCAGATCACGAATTACCACTGAGGCAATATAACAGCCAAAAAGCGGAGGCATATAGGAAATTGTTCCGACCGTTGTCTTTTTATTTTGCTCATTATCAACATACTTTATAGCTGATGTAGCAACAAGTTCTGGCGAAAAAACAGCCTTTATCCCCGTAAAAATTCCCTGTTTATGCAGACGTTTCCGCAGAATCCAGGCAAGCGGGCAAGTGTGTGTTTTAGAAATATCAGCCACCATCACCATCGATGGGTTTACCTTTCCGCCGGCACCCATCGAACTCACAACCCTGTGGCCGTACCTGACCGCATGGGTAAGCAGAAAAAGTTTGGGCGACAGCGTGTCAATGGCATCAACCACGTAATCATAGGGCTTTTCAACCAGCGACTTCATGTTCTCGTCCTTCAGGTATTTGTCAACCACAGTGATGCAAATTTCAGGATTGATGTCCTTCAGCCTTTTGGCAACAACTTCAGCCTTTTTTTCGCCAACATTGCTGGTAAGCGCAATAAGCTGTCTGTTGCGGTTTGTGTTTTGGATACTGTCGCCATCGGCTATGGTCAGATGGCCAATACCAGCCCTGCACAGGTTTTCGACAACATAGGCACCAACACCCCCCAGCCCTATCACAAGCACATGCGCATCCCTGAGACGTTCAATATTGCTTTTACCCAGCAACAACTCCGTTCGTTCATACCAGATTTCACTCATTAATTCGAAAAATTTGTTTAACCCTGTCCATCACATTATCAGCCAGATTCTCAGGTGTAGTGCCAAGTAAACGCGCAGCCGCACAATATATAGTTTCAATACCTCCGTTGTATTCATCTGTTTCGAGAAAAAAACGATCGGAGGGCACATTTCTGAAAACTGCACAAGCGGTATTTCCACTTCTGAGCAAGGCGCTCCCAAATGAAAGGCTGAAACCAGCATCAAGATATTTTACAGCCTGCTTCCAACCCGACTGGAACCCATGAACGATTACAGGCAACTTCACCTCATCGTTTTTCAGAATTGCAACAAGCCGATCAGAGGCTTTTACACAGTGAATAATTACCGGAAGATTGTATTGCGCAGCAAGGGCGACCTGCGCCTCAAAAATCGTTTCCTGTACACTTCTGTTGCCACCCCTGAGCCAGTCCAGTCCGATCTCACCAACCGAAATCAATTTACCGGAGCGGCAAAGTCCATCCAAATCGCATAACAAATCCTGAAATGACGTTTCTGTATGCCAGGGATGTATTCCGGCTGAAAAGTATCCGGAACCTTCCGGAATTTTAAAATCACGTTGTACGGCTATGCTGTAAATCGAATGGCACCCTGAGGAAAAATGATGTGTGTGAATATCAAAAAATACCGGCATATTCAGGACTTATTTGTTCAGGGTTTCAAAAAGACGAATCAGATCAGTTTCTTTCCTGATATTCAAATCCCTTTCATTACATATCTGCCTTATTCTTTCTTTCTTCTGCGGGAAAGCACTTTGAAGTGATTTGATGCTTTTCCTGATTCTGATGGCTGGCGAACTCCCTTCCTGAACATAATACGCGTTCATTTTGATGAAACGATCGCATTCATCACCAATATGCATATCCAGATAAAATGGGTTTGAAAACCGAAAAACAACGAAATGACGCACCAGCAATTTATAATTTCCATCACTTAGCAATTGAAAATAAGAAGGATGAACGCTGTCAGTCTTCGTGAAATCATCATATATAAAAGTCCTGTCACCTATTTTCAGAAATTTTACTTCTTCCGGTTTCACCAGCGAAAGCGTGTCGACACCCTGAATCATCTGCATTTTATCGTCGAATGCATTATATCTGAAAAACAAATCCCTGAAAATCACCCCATTCTTTAAAATCAGAATCCCGGGTTTAAACTCATCATCAAGGTACATTGAGCCTTCTACCATTATATCATCCTCCATGTCATATAGATAGCGCTCAATCCGGCCCATATTATCCCGCTCCGGCATTGAATCTGATTTGACAATGTTATAGAGTTTTCCGTATTGTGCAGGCAATGCAATTACCTCCAGAAAAAGAATAATCACCAATATAAATCTTAAATATTTCACGCAGGCATCTTTATAACAGCTTGCAAAATTACCATATTCGCAAAAAAAAACCGCCACAAAGTGTGACGGTTTCTTTAAAATACATCTAACTATTTGCTTATCATCACTTTTGTGGTTGTGATATTTTTGCCATTATCAGTTTTCAGCAGATACACACCATCTGAAAGTCGGGAAACATCTAAGGTTTGTACAAATCCTTTTTCAATAACAGTTTTATTTGTTTGCATAACTGTTTCACCATAACTGTTAATCAGGCTGATGGAATAAGTATCAGTAGTCGTTAATTTGATGAACAACTTACTATTGGCAGGATTGGGATAAACTGTGGGTTCAGAAATTTTAACCTCGGGCACACCGGTACAGGCATCAAAGAAAATAGAATGGCTGTTAGCTGATTCACAGCCTTCAGCGTTTACAGTTACTGAAAACTCATGTGAACCAAGACCGTATTGTGATTCAACAACTTCAATCGTCTGCGTGGTTTCTCCACCGGGGCTCCACAGGTAAGTAGCGTTTGCAATACCAGCATCAAGTGTTATCGGAACATGCGGGCAAACAGTATCTCCCGGTGCAGATGTAATGCTGGCAATGGGCCCCACCTGAATGTAGGCTGTTTTCTCAACAGAATCCATCTGACTTCCACGGTCAACAACCAGTTTTACGTTGTGAATCCCGCACTCTGAGTAAACAACCGTAGGATTTTTTTCAGATGAAGTTGATGGTGTTCCACCGGGGAACGACCAGTTATAGGTTTCCGGCGTTCCGATGTATCCGCCAAAGGTTGTATTATTGAAAGTAACAGGCTCATCTTTTGCCAATAAGGTGTTAGGTGCATCAAAATCAACGTTAAGATCAATGGTTCCCTGTTTAATAGCCTGAAGAACTTCCTTTGAAGAGGCCTGAACCATGGTAATGAATTCACAGTCAGCAACAGGCCATGCAGCATCCATGGTAAAAGCAAGATTCACAACAACGGTATCGCTGCTGCTGAAATCAATGGCTGTTCCATTCTGGTCAGGCACCATGCGCCTGTTTACAAAGTTCAGATGGGTTTGTCCCTGCCAGTTCTGTGAAATATGAGATTGCGTCACAAAAAAGTGGACCTTCAAGCCTGTGAGTGAAATTGGGGCTACCTTCACAATTTTAATAGTGGCAGTATAATCCAGTCCAATATTCGAAACTTCCATATTCATGGTAATGTTGGAAGGAACAACAATACGCTGATTGTACTTGGGCAGATAGCTTGAATACATACTCTGTGAATGGCTTCCGCCCACCACGGCTAACAGTCCGTCGAAACCAGCAGTGGGATAACCTGAAATACCATAGTATGAATTGCGTGAATTGCTGTACTGATTGGCATAGCTGTCACCATTGTGGTTTTCAACTACAGCAACCTTACATCCATTTTCCAGAAGGTCGTCAGCGCCCATGGCAGCTCCGGGGCAGTAAGTACACCAGGTACCGGTGCCAATTTCGACCATAACCATTGTACGGGGAACCTGCTGGGCATAAAAATACATTGAAACCAGCAAGGCAAAGAGGGTAAAAATCTGTTTTTTCATAAAAAAAGTATTGGTTTGTAAAAAGTGGCACAAGATAATAAAAAAGTGCCTGTGAGGTCAAGTATTTAAACAAATAAATACATTAAACCTTACAGGCACTCAAATCGAAGGATTTATAAGTTTATTTCCGGATAACCAGTTTTCTTGTTACAGAACTCTTTTGGTTCTCAACACTGATAAAATAAACACCATCAGCAAGTTGCGACAGATTCATGTTTGCTTTATACATAGCGTTGATATTCAGGTTATTTTCCGAGTAAACTGTTTTACCCCAGGCATTTATTACTTTTACATCAACAAAAATATTTTGTGGTGTACTGATTTCAAGCATAAAGTTGCCATCATTCGGATTGGGATATACCCTCAGACCAATCGTGCTAACGAGTTCGCCAATTCCGGTACAATCAAGGAATGTGAAACTAAGGCTTGAGGAAGTTGAACAACCTTCAGCGGTTGTAACGTCTACTCCAATAGCCTTTGAACCACCGATTCCGGCACCTGTTGAATCAACAGTAATGGTTGGGGTGGTTTCACCTGTTGACCATAAATAAGTTGCATTTGGGAAAGTAACATCGAGCAGCATTGAATGGTTATGGCAGATTGAAGTATCACCGGCAAATCCGATTTCAGCAGCAGGATTAACCAGAATGGTTGTTGCTGCAGTATTTGTACATGTAGTAATGGCATCGGTTACAGTATAACCAATTGATGCTTCCCCGGCTACTGACGGTGTAAAAATACCGGCATCAACGCCAGTTCCATTGTAAATGCCTCCTTCGGGTAAACCACCTGTAAGTGTAATGGGCTCAGCATTCTGGCAAATTGCCGGCAAGGTTCCCATGCTGACTTCCGGAATAACATTCACGGTGATAACACCATCAAGCGAAGCGGTACAACCGAATTCATTCATAAAAGTATAGGTCAGTGTATGGTCTCCTGTACCTGCCACTGTGGCATCAAATTTATTTTCTGCCACACCGTTACCTGTCCAAGTGCCGCCTTCGGGGGTAGCACCGGTAAGATCAAAAGCAGCAGTATTGGCACAAACCGGAGCAAGGGCAACGATGTTGATAACCGGCAAATCACTAATAACCAATGTAACAGGAATTGCTTCGCCTTCGCAAACGGTAGCTGTCTGGGTAGCATAATATGTGTAGGTGCCGGGCAGGGTTTTTCCGGTAGCAAAGGTATTGCCTGAGTAAATTAGGGTTGTAAGTTCCGGATCGCTGTACCATCTGATCTGCTGTCCCTCGGCTATAAGATCAGGAACAGGTTCAAATACACATGAGGCCTGATTTGCTGCAACAGGAGCTGCGGGAACGTCATAAGTGCTTACAAAACCATTGAGCGTGGTGGTATGTGTATCGGTACCATCTGAAACTTTAAGTGTAACTGCAAAACTTCCGGCAGAGTTGTACTGCACTGAAGGATTCTGCTCGGTTGAAGTTGCAGGAGTTCCTCCTTCAAATGTCCATTCCCATGAAACAGGTTCACCTGAAGAAATATCAGTATAATTTACCAGCAATCCTGTACAACCGGTAGTGGCTGATGATGTAAAACCTGCAGTCAGAACCTCGGTTGTTACAGGAACTTCACTTCTGTACCTGTAATAATTGGTTTTGGTAACCAACACAATAACCTTATCACCCAAAACCAGATCAGCAGGGAGGTTAAAAGTGTTGGGCGTAAGTGTTGCTGTCTGAACACCTATAATCAATCCATTAACAGTAAGTGCAACTGAAGCACCTGGTGTAGCCTGAACATCATAGGTTGTAGTTCCGATATTGATTTCAGGCGCATGAGTTACAGCCAAAGGTTGCGGAACTTCCGAATATATCAGACTAAAGGATTCTCCGTGGTGATGAAAAAGATTGTAAGTAACTTCTTTGTTACCGGTATTGTAAGGCCAGCTTGACTGCTTAAGGAAGTACTTTCCGGCTGCATTGCCAAATGAAGGAAGAATGCCACGTTCAACAGGAGTGGAATTATAAGTTGGCATAAATTCGGGCCACCAGTTGTCATAAACACCCCAAACATAGGTATCGTTAACAAAGCTATACGACACTTCTGAGGCACCTAGAAGTCCGAGTGCGCCAGAATTCTGTCCGTTCTTTGTGTAACGGTGGAACTTTTCTGAAAAACACTCACTACCCCAGTTGTATTTGCCAGTCAAACAATTGATTGACATGATAAAAGTAAGGTCAGTATTTGAAAGGCCGTTGATGCTGCTGTTGTTGTATGAAGGCTCACCCCAGCCGGTTTCATTGCCATGATCACGATGTTGCAGAATGAACGAACCAGAATTGATAGCAGCATTGATACCTGATGCAGTTCCTCCTGTCCATCCACCAAGGGTGGCAGGTGACTGTGGAATATACCCAAGACCATTGGGTCCAAAGAAATTTACAACAGTATTTGTATTCGTGGCAGTTGACCATACAGAACCAGGCGTACCCTGATAAATAGCATTCTGACGAACAGGATCTTTACCCTTAGTATTTTTGAAAAATCCCCCAACCACTTCTGAACAAATCTGAAACCAACGTTCGGTCTGCCAGCCAAGGGCAGTTATAGGATGTGCATAAAAATCAGGATTTGTCGGAGGATTACGCTCATATTTAAGGAATTTCGTAATCATTACCGTAAGCTGATTGTTGTCATTTGCGGTAATGCGTGACATTACAACTTCCGGCATATCATCGTTTCCTACAACATCAGCATAAATATTGTCAGAAACACAATAGTTATCCCAGATTGGTGAAACAATGTTTTTTGCCGCATTGGTGCCATAATCAGCAAGAAGCAGACATGCTGCAGGTTTAATGGTCCAGTTGTTATAGGCGTTATTGATAAAGCCTTCAATGGCTGCGGTAGTATTTCCACCAACCTGTGTCAGGGTAAATACTTTTGTTAGGATTCCCTGTTCAGTTCTGAAACGGCGGATGGTATCAGCCCAGGCCTGAAATTCGGCTCCATCAGGGCAAATAATCATATATTCACATTCGTCATCTTCGGTAACGCCATAATAACGCTCTGAAATTTTTGCGTAATCAATTGCAGGCAACGAACTATAATTCAACATCATGTCTGACATGATAGGATCAAAAAACCTGCTGCGGAAAGCCTGATCGCCAAATTCTCCGTTGCCGCCAACAAACTCAATCTGAATCTGCAGATCGCGATAAACAATCAGGTCTTTGGTAACCGGATTGTACTGGAATGGTGTGATGCCAAGCATTACGTAATCAACTCCGCGGAAATTTGAAACTTCTGAAATTTTTACATGCTGTGCTGGGAACAAACTGTTTTTACCATACACTGATGCCTTTTTTGCAAACTGCAGCGGACCTGTTTCGGTTTCAAGCGGGATGCGTGGTGCACAGGCAATATCCACATTGTGAATAACTTCGGTGCGTTGCGAAACAATTTTTACAACCGGCTGTGCTCCTGAAGGGATAGCAATAAACCGGCTTTCGCCCGGGAGATTTGGAGTGCCTTCATCACTGGGCAGAAACACACCGGGAAGGAGTAAATTTTTAACATTC
Organism: uncultured Bacteroidales bacterium; assembly: GCA_964550695.1. Taxonomy (GTDB): domain Bacteria; phylum Bacteroidota; class Bacteroidia; order Bacteroidales; family TTA-H9; genus CAZKCK01. The sequence continues at coordinate 9,895 of CAZKCK010000069.1, forward strand.
TCGCCATTGATCACAGCATCTTCAATTGTAAATTCAGCAATTGAGTAATCAACCTGAACAACAGATGCTTTTGATTCAACAAGATTAAATCCGCCTCTCGACCAACTATCATTGTATTTGATAGTCTGGGCATAGGACTGGGCAAAAACCGAGCATGCAATTATTACAGCAAGCAACCTTGCAGTAATATGAAACATTCGGGTAATTTGATTTTTCATTGATTGTAGGTTTGGTTTAATAAAAAGTAAAAAATTGAGTGGTTATCGTATAATTATCTTACTGTGAGAAATTTCATTGCCTGCAGATACTTCAAGAATATACATTCCTGAAGCTATTCCGCTTAAATCAAGACTGAACATACTTTGGAAGGAACCGCTTACCTGCATCACCCGAAGTCCGGCCTGATTGAAAAGCGATACATTCTGAGCAGTGTGTCCGGGTGATAATTTTATCTGCAAAAATCCGGATGCTGGGTTCGGGGATACATCAACAAACTCAGGAAGATCTGCGTATTGCTCGAGTCCGGTAATGTTTTCGGTCCAGATTTTCATTGCGGGATCACCAAGAATGTTGCAATCATAAAAACACCATCTGAGCGCACCTTGCTCCCATTGGCCGGGGGCATTTACAAAGGGTGCTGTTTTTATTTTTGATTGCTGATGGGTAGCCCCTATTCTGTTGTTGCCATCAGTATACAGTGCATTTACAAATTCACGGTGCATATGTGCTGATGGCCCTTCGGTCTGTCCTTCATTAAACCATCCATAACGCGAATTAAATGCACCGGCAGCGCAAAAATTGTTGATTTTAAGCATTTCTTCTGCAATGCAGTCAGCATAATCGAAAGCTCCGCAAATACAACCATGTGTGTAAACCATCGTAAAATTGTGCTGAACTCCGTCAACTGAACTGAAATTCTGATTCGTTATATCCCATACGCTCAGGCGCATAACATAATCCCAGTTTGAATGTCCGGAATGGTGTACAAACTGGCGTCCGCTGTTAATGCGGGCAAACAATTCTGTCGGTCCCCAGTAACCTGTTTCCCGTTCGTACAAATAATCAATGCTTTGTGTTGCTGGAATCCCATTGGTTGTATAACCATTTTCACTTTGCTGACCAATGAGGAGATCAAGGTAATCGGCGCCCCACGTTTCAGGGTTGTCATACAATTTTTCGTCGACAAGCAACGGGCTCTCAAACTCTCCGGGAACAGGATTTGTCTGATACATCATGGTTTTGTGGAGCATGTTTGCCAGATCAGTGGTGTTGCTGAACGGCAATCTTGCAACGGCAACATCCGGTAAAAGATCATCTTCACCAATTTCGCCCCACAGATTGTTTCCATTCGTATTCCAGTTGCCGTCAAGGGCCGAGTAATATAAATCGGATGGTATGGCTTCATCAACATAAAGCGATGAGGACTGCACTTCACAGTAAAAGCCACGGTAAGGGAATATTTCCGCATCTCCGCCAAGAAGCACATATTCTATACCGGAGTTCTGGTATTCCGAAATGATAAAATTCCGGATCTTTTCCTGATTATCATTCCCTGAAGCAGATGCATAGACATCCTCCAGCGAAACAATATTTGCAGTGAGTTCCTGATTATCATACATCTCTTTAAGAGGCTGAAATTGCCCGACAAAGGCCGATGGCGTAAGAATCAGAAGCTTGTATGGGTTTGCAAGCGTGCCCTTAAACAATGAAGTTTCTATTTCTTCGGAATTCTGAACAAAGTTGGAAACTTTATTACGTAGGGTCTCCAGTGGCAATAAATTAGCTGCAGCCAAAAGACTTTTTGATGTTTGTTTTGTAATAATCTGAATTACTGCATCTTTGTAATAAATTATTTTACCTGTAATCGGGTTAAAAATCACAGGGGTAAATGCAGTAAGGGCAATAGGATACCCGTTTAAAAATCCGGTCGTGAGGTGTCCTTTGGCATCCACGGGGAAAAAACAGTTTTTTGCATAAACTTCTTCATTTTTAACAAATACTGCAGGAGATTGATCAGAAAGCGGACGAACGTGCTGATATGGAAACAATTGAAATTCTCCGGAGAGTTCAACAGGATTTTCCAGCACCAGATTTACATCAATGGCCTCATGTCCGACAGGTAGTACCAGAACAACAGATTGATAGGGTAACACAGGGTTTCCGGGCAGGCTGGTTGAAATACATCCGGTTAAACTTATTTGTTGATATGCTCCAGAACTTTTGATAACCGGAGCATCAAAATGATATCGTTTTTCGGTAGTTTCTGCAAAAATCCCGCTGGCAAAAACAGCTAAAAGCAAAAGAGTTAATATGTGTTTCATGGAATTGTAAAAGAATTTCATTGGTTTATTTCGGAATGTTTACAAAAAACTTAAAAACATCATGCGAAATCCTTTGAAATTATCAGAAAGGCCACAAACGATTCCGCACATTTCATGAGAGTGCAAATTTATAATTGTTCCTGATTAATTCACAACATTTTAACAAAAATTTTATGAAAATTTTTATTGGCCTGCACTCGAAGAAACAAGCATTACAATACCAGAATATGCCTGATATCTATACCTAAAAAGCTGGTAAACTGACAATATGTTAAACTTTCTGATATTATTCTGATGATCTTTACTTGACAAAGGCCTTATAACTTATTAACTTTGCGCACTTTTTAATTATTGGGCATTCATACTATTAGACCTCCACGGCTGGATTCAGGCTCTGGATTATTAAATAAAAACAAATATTTTTTTGATGAAACTTTCGCAGTTTAAATTCAGTCTTCCGGCGGAACTCATCGCAAATTATCCCACCGAAAACAGGGATACCTCGCCGATGATGGTTCTTAACCGCAAAACGCAAACCATTGAACACAGAACTTTTAAAGACATTCTCGATTATTTTAATGATGGAGACGTCTTTGCATTAAACAACACCAAGGTTTTTCCGGCCCGTTTATACGGTGAAAAAGAAAAAACAGGAGCCAAAATTGAGGTTTTTCTCCTGAGGGAACTGAATCCTGAAACACGGCTTTGGGACGTTTTGGTTGACCCTGCACGTAAAATAAGGATTGGGAACAAACTGTATTTTGGTGATCATGATGATCTTGTAGCCGAGGTAATCGACAACACCACTTCACGTGGCCGTACCCTTCGCTTTCTGTTTGACGGCTCATATGAAGAATTTAAAAAGACCATCCAACGGCTTGGAGAAACGCCGCTTCCAAAAATTCACAAACGGCCCGTTGAACCCGAAGATGAAAAACGCTATCAGACCATTTACGCCAAACATGTTGGCGCGGTGGCCGCACCTACAGCCGGGCTCCATTTTAGCCGCGAATTATTAAAACGTCTTGAAATTAAAGGTGTTAATTTCGCTGAACTGACCCTGCATACCGGCCTTGGAAATTTCAGAACCATTGAAGTTGAAGATCTTACCAAGCACAAAATGGATTCGGAAGAAATGTACATTTATGATGAAACGGTACGTGTTATCAACGGTGCCAAATCCAACCGCAAAAAAATATGTGCAGTAGGAACCACCACCATGAAAGCTCTTGAAACATCCGTTACAATTAATGGAATGATTAAACCTTACGCCGGATGGACTAACAAATTTATTTTTCCACCTTATGAATTTACTGTAGCAGATGCACTTGTTACCAACTTCCATTTGCCTATGTCGCCCATGATGATGATGGTTGCAGCATTTGCTGGATATGACTTCCTGATGAAAGCCTATAAAGAAGCCATCAAAAACAAATACAACTTCTTTACGTATGGCAATGCCATGCTGATCATATAAAAGGGATTTTTTAAAGTCATCTGAGAACAATTCAGGATTTCTTACCTTTGAGGCGGCTAACAAAACAGCCGCCTTTTTTAATGAAAAAATACGTCATAGTTGTAGCCGGAGGAAGCGGTTCACGCATGCTGACTGCAGTCCCGAAGCAATTCGCACTTTTGAATGGCCGCCCGGTACTGATGCATGTGTTTGATGCGTTTCTTGCATACGATACCAACATACAGTTTGTTCTGGTTTTAGCCCCCGAATACACAAGCCAATGGCGTGATCTGTGCTCAAAATTCAATTTTGCCATCCCTCATCAATTGGTGCCCGGTGGCAATGAACGCTTTTTTTCGGTTAAGAATGGCTTGCAAATAATCCCTGCCAACTCTCTGGTGGCTGTTCATGATGCAGCCCGTCCGCTGGTTTCAACTAATACAATCCAGAGGGTGTTTGATGGCGCTGAAGCAACAGGCAATGCCATTCCGGTTATACCTGTAAATGAATCTGTAAGAGTTATCTGCGGAGATCAAAATAAAGCATTCGACCGCTCAGCGTTGCGAATAGTTCAGACTCCACAGGTTTTCAGGTCAGAGTTGTTGAAAGAAGCTTATGAGCAGACGTTTGATCAACATTTTACCGATGATGCAAGCGTATTTGAATCAGCCGGCCATCAAATAAACTTGGTAGAGGGAAACCTTCAAAATATTAAAATTACCTATCCATCTGATTTAGTGATTGCTCAGGCGTTAATAAATATTGGCTAGTTGCTGATACGCGATGTGACTTCGTTTTTCAGCCCTTTGTAACCAACCAATTCCATTTTAACCTTGCCCACAATCAAAGCTGATTCTGCCATCACAGGAATGCGGTTCAGGTCATCAGTCACATACAGTACCATGGGATACGGATCTTTAAACACTTTACCCGTGGCAACCATTGGCCTGAATTTCAGACAGCGGAACCTGCCAAAATCTGTTTTTACTTCTTGCTTACCCAGGTACTGAACCGCAGAATTATATAAAGAATCATCAAAAAAGAAAGGCATCTCCACAATATCACCGGTTTTTAATCCGGTAAGATCCATATTTCTGGAATAGTAAAAAGCCGAAATAATATCAAAGGTTCTGCCTTTAATTGCCTTTGTGGCTGTCCGGCTGCGGGCTTCCTTTTGTGTATGATTAAACAAAATATCATCATCCTTACGGTAACCGCCTTCACGCGTCCGCCGTACAAACAGATACGGGCGAAAATCTTCTTCGTCAAAAAAAGACTCAAATTTATCATGAACTTTCATAAACACATTGAACAACCCTTTTGATTTGCCTTCAGCCTCAACATGATAGGTGTTTCTCCCATATTTCTGAACCCGGTCATCAGTTACCTTCAACGTTCCATATCCGGCTGTGATATTGGGTAACCATGAATCATAAAAAAACCTGAAAGTCAGTTCCTCACCACGTTCAAAAGCAAAATTCGCGGATGAAACCGCTACAGGTTGCGCAAAAACAGAAAAAAAAGAGAACAGATACGCCAGTGCAAAAATTGTTTTTTTCATCATTTCTATGGATTAAAAACAACTCCATTGCAAAAAGGAAGCCAGAAACAAGGCTTGTG
>CAZKCK010000069.1:15391-18281 GCA_964550695.1 uncultured Bacteroidales bacterium
ACGATATTTACAATTTTCCCCGGAACCACAATAATCTTTTTTGGTGACTTGCCTTCAAGATAATGAGCAGTTTTATCATTCTGCAAAACTGATTTCTCGATGTCTTCCTTGTTCATATCGAGTGGCAGATTCAGGTTAAAACGCATCTTTCCGTTAAATGAAACCGGATATTCAAAAGTCTTATCGACCAGATATTTCTCATCAAATTCAGGAAAACTTGCAAATGAAATACTCCCCTCATGGCCCAGCAGGCTCCAGAGTTCTTCGGCCAGATGGGGTGCATAGGCCGAAATCAAAATCGTAAGAGGTTCAAGTATAGCACGTTTGTTGCATTTCAATTCGCCCAGTTCATTGGCGCATATCATAAAACTACTTACTGCCGTATTGAATGAAAAACGCTCTATATCATCCTGCACCTTTTTGATGGTGCGATGAAGCACTTTCAGTTCAGTTTCCATTGGCTCAACTTCTGAAACTGCCCAGTTGTTGTTTTCATCATGGAATAACCGCCAGAATTTGCGGATAAACCTGAAAACCCCTTCAATTCCTTTGGTATCCCATGGCTTGGACTGCTCGAGCGGGCCCAGGAACATTTCATAAAGCCTGAGCGTATCGGCTCCGTATTTTTCAATCAGATCGTCGGGATTCTGAACATTGTAAAGCGATTTCGACATTTTTTCGACCTCGTGACCACAAATATACTTCCCATCTTCAAGAATAAAATTAACTTCCGCAAAATCCGGCCTCCATTTTTTAAAGGAAGCTATATCAAGAATATCACCATCCACCATATTTACATCAACGTGAATAGGCTGATATTCATACTGATCTTTGAGACCTGAGGAAACAAACATGTTTGTACCATTTATTCTGTAGGCAAAACTTGATCTGCCCTGAATCATCCCCTGATTGATCAGTTTTTTGAAAGGTTCCTGTTCAATAGCCAGTCCGATATCGCATAAAAATTTGTTCCAGAAACGTGCATAAATAAGGTGCCCGGTAGCATGTTCAGCCCCACCGATGTACAAGTCAACATTGCGCCAGTATTCAACGGCATCTTTTGAAAAATATTCAGAAGTATTGTGTGGATCCATGTACCGCAGATAGTAAGCGCTTGAACCGGCAAAACCGGGCATGGTGGAAGTTTCGAGCGGATAACCCTTATAATTCCAGTTTTTGGCCCTGGCCAGCGGGGGTTCGCCGGAAGCTGTTGGCAGATAGGCATCCACTTCAGGCAACAGCAGCGGAAGGTCTTCCTCAGGCACCGTGCAGGCAATCCCATCCCTGTAATATACCGGAAATGGCTCACCCCAATAACGCTGCCTGCTGAAAATGGCATCCCTTAAACGGAAATTTACTTTTCCGTAACCAATTCCCTTTTCTTCAACATATTTAATGGCTTCTGCAATGGCTTTTTTGACTTCCATTCCGTTTATAAAACCACTGTTGATCATGTAGCCTTCCTTGGCATCAAACGACTCGGTCCAGGCAACAGTGTCAGCGGTTTCTTCGCCATGGCGGCATACTACCTGAATGATGGGAAGATTAAAATGACGCGCAAAGGCAAAGTCGCGGCTGTCATGACCCGGTACGGCCATAATGGCTCCGGTACCATACCCTGAAAGCACATAGTCGGCAATCCAGACAGGAATCCTGCTCCCCGACAGCGGGTTCACTGCATAAGAGCCTGTGAAAACTCCGCTTACCTTCTTCACTTCAGTCATACGTTCACGCTCAGAACGGTTTTTGGCCCAGGCAATATATTCCTGAACCTCTTGTAGCTGAGCGGGAGTGGTGAGTTTACCAACAAGTTCATGTTCAGGAGCCAGCACCATAAACGTGACCCCAAACATTGTATCAGCACGTGAAGTAAATATTTCGAGCTTTTCATCATGACCTTCGATATCAAAAAAGGCTGAACAACCTTCACTCCTGCCAATCCAGTTTCGCTGTATCTCTTTCAACGACTCGCTCCAGTCAATATGATCCAGCCCTTCGAGCAAACGCTGCGCATAGGCAGTGATTCTTAACGACCATTGTTTCATGAGTTTGCGTTCAACCGGATGTCCGCCACGTACTGACAAACCATTGCTGACTTCGTCATTGGCAAGTACAGTTCCGAGCTCGGGGCACCAATTTACAAGCGTATCCGACAAATGTGCAAGCCGGTAATTCATAAGCACATCCGACTGTTTCTGTTCAGAAAAAGCATTCCAGTCTGCCGCAGAAAAATTAAGTTTTTCCGAACATGCTGCATCAATACCGGTACTGCCATTATTCTTAAACGAAGCAATCAGGCTGTCAATAGGTTGTGCCATGCACGTAGTATTGTCATACCAATGGTTAAACAACTGTATAAAAGTCCATTGCGTCCATTTGTAATAATGAGGATCGCAGGTGCGTACTTCACGTTCCCAGTCGAATGAAAAACCAATTTTATCCATTTGTCCGCGATAGCGCGTAATATTGCGGTTGGTGGTAATTTCAGGATGTGTGCCCGTCTGAATGGCATACTGCTCGGCCGGAAGCCCGTAAGCATCATATCCCATGGGGTGCAGCACATTAAAACCCTTGAGTCTTTTGAATCTGGAATAAATGTCAGAAGCAATATACCCCAGCGGATGCCCTACATGCAAACCAGCACCAGAAGGATAGGGAAACATATCAAGCACATAAAATTTTGGTTTACTGCTGTTGTTTAGTGCCCTGAAGGTTTTATGCTTACTCCAGAATTCCTGCCATTTGGGTTCTATCTCCCTGAAATTGTAGTCCATTGTATTGATTTTAAAACAGGGCGCAAAAGTAGTCAATTCCGGCGAAAACAGGACTTGTAATTATAGGATTGGCAAATGTGAAGATATGAAAATAAGGGTTCAAACTTACTATCTCG
>CAZKCK010000070.1:0-18182 GCA_964550695.1 uncultured Bacteroidales bacterium
TATTTGAAGAAAAATCATTCCGGAGCGGTGTGGCATTCTAAAAATGGCGGTCAGAAAACCGGCTGAGAAGAAAATGTGCAAATGTGCAAATGTGGAGATGTGCTAATGATGGTTTTTTCAATAGAATTTTAATCCGAAATATAAAATTCGCTTTGCGCATATCTTCAAATCAGCATATCTTCAAATCTTCAAATTTGTATTTTAGATACCAACAGCGGCGTCCCGGACACCGACAGCGGCGTTCCAGACACCATCAGCGGCGTCCCGGATACCAACAGTGGCGTCCCGGACACCAACAGCGGCATTCCGGACATCAACAGCGGCGTTCCAGACACCAACAGTGGCATTCCAGACATCAACAGCGGCGTCCCGGATACCAACAGTGGCATTCCAGACACTTACAGTGGAATTATTGGCAGTCGCAGTGGAAATATTGGCAGTTGACGCGGCGTTATATTCATTTACAGCGGCATTATTTTCATTTGCACTGGCATGATATTCATTTGCACCGGCATGATATTCATTTGCACCGGAATTATTGGCAGTTGAAGTGGAATTATTGGCAGTTGAATCGGCTTCATGGACACTTGCAGTGGTGTTATGGACATTTGAATCGGAGCCATGGACATTTGAATCGGAGCCATGGACATTTGAATCGGTCTCATGGACATTTGAATCGGTGTCATGGACACTTGAAGTGGTCTCATGGGCATTTGAATCGGAGTCATGGACACTTGAAGTGGCGTTATTGCCTTCTAACATGATGTTATACTATATTGTAGCAGCATTAAGGGCAGCGGAACCTGCAAAACGGGAATATGCCCCACGGATTCGAAACCTTCCTGACTGCTTTTGAAAAATCGTTGCCATTCAACCTGAACTGTCTCCGGTTCTTTTCAATATGTAACGGGTAATTGGATCTTTGTTTCCGGTAAGAAATAGTTCATCATACCATTATGATATACTGACGGGTATCTGATCTCTGAAAACGGCGGACAGAAAACTGGCTTCCTGTTAAAACAGTGCTTCCGCTAAGCAGCCAGACTGCCTTAAGACCCATAAAAAATTTTCAACAAACTGAAAAAAATTATTGCGTTGTATAAAATGTTATTCTACTTTTGCCAAATTAATACCTAAAGGTATCAATTTATGGATTTAAGTAAAACCACACAGTATGCGCTTCGTTTGATGAGCTTTATGGCATCAAAGAACGAACAGCAATATACCACAGAAGAACTGCATGAACAGCTCGGAATCCCCAAACAGTACCTCCGCAGACTGATGACCGGGCTGTCAAAAAAAGGATTGCTCCGCAGCGGTGCCGGACGGAAAGGCGGATTTTCACTGGCCCGGCCTGCCAATGAGATCTTTTTATCCGAAATACTCGATGTTGTGGAGGAACGTCAGGTTCTGCAGTCGTGCATTTTTGGTTTTGAACATTGTTTTCTCGAAAAAAAATGTCCGATGCACGACAAATGGGCCGAAGCCCGCAAATCAATTCTCCACATTCTTAAAAACACCAGCCTTGCCGAAATGAATGTAAATCTTTTACCCTATATCTCTCCTCTTAATCATTAACAATCCTTAAAAATTATCATTATGATTGATTCTCAGGTCGTACTCAACGGACAAACTATTGCCTACACGTGTTATGCAATAGTCATCATCCTGCTGGTCGGGTGGTTTGGCTACCAGATTACCCGCACCGGAAAAAGCAGCAAAGTAAGCCATGTGCTCTTCTACTCATTTGCAACCATGCTGATCATTCTTGGCGTGTCGTTGCATATTATCACCTACAACACCATCCCCTGGGCTTCGATGGATATAAACCGGGCAGATATCAAACCCGACAAAGTGTTTGAAATTTCGGTAGCCAACCATCAGTTCAAGCTCCCTTCCGAAAAACTGCTTATAAAAGTGAACGAAAAAGTTCTCTTCAAGGTAACCTCATCTGATCTCACTTACGGCTTCGGTCTTTTCAGAAGCGACTATTCCATGCTCTTCCAGATGCAGGTTGTACCCGGCCATATGAATGATATACTGTGGCAATTCGGGAAACCCGGCATTTACACCATACGCTCCACTGAGTATTCAGGTCCCAAGGGCACCGAGATGATCCTGAAAGATGTGGTGGAAGTCACAAACTAATATCATATTGAAATAGAATTTATTATAACTATTAAAAAGAAATACAATGAGTTTTACCGAAACTTTTTTACATGGTGAACAGGGCTTGTTTAAGCCCAAAAGCCTCACACCAATGCAGAAACTGGTTCTCCGGTTTGTGGTGGTTGGTCTGTTATACTATGGATTTGCCGTTGTAGAAGGCATGATTATGCGCCTTTACCAGATTCAGCCCATTGCCGCAATTCCGGCAAATCAGTACTTCGCTATTCTTACAGCGCATCCGTTGGTGGGTATTTTCGGATCAACCTATTTATTGGTTTTTGGAGCCTTTCTGTTCCTGATCCCATTTTTAATGAAAAAGCCCCTGTGGAGTTTTAAACTCGCAAACCTGACCTTCCTGCTAATCACATTTGGCACCCTCACCTTCTGGCTTGCCGGTTTCATCACACATTATGCTCCATTGTACACTTTATACTGGCCCCTACCTGCCGATTTCAGCCAGTTTGACCCCATTGGCGGCACCTTTTTCGTTCTGGGCATTGCACTTGTGATGCTGGGAACTGCTTTTTTTGTTATCAACGTATTCAAAACCATCACCTATACGCCTGCAGGTTGGGAAAAACAACCATCCGGAAAACTACTGGCCTCAGCCATAGGCTATGACGGACTGATTAATATTTTCAAGAAAAAAAGCAAACAGAAAGAACACCTCATTTCATTACCCGTTGCGGCGATAGCCCGTGGCACGGTTGATACCGCCCTGAATGCTGTTATAATACTATTTACCGGAATACTGATTCTGGTTTATCTGGTGGGCCATATTCTGGGATTTGACCTTAAAGATACAGCGGTGGATGCCTTATTGTACAAAAACCTGTTCTGGTGGGGCCTCGATCTGATAGCAGATGGTCTGGTGCTGATTTTTGTTGCAGGAACCTGGTACTTGCTGGCCATGCTCATCTCAGGCAAAAACCTGTTTATGCAGAATATTGCCAGAGCTGCGTTGCTGATTGAACTGGTGGTTTCCTGGACAGTCTGGTCACATCATTTACTGTCAGACCAGGCACAACCGGGCATGCTTAAAATAGTTTCGGGTGAGTTGGTTACTGCATTTGAACTTATCACCCAGGGCCTTGCATTCTTTATTACACTGGCAACCCTTTGGAGCGCACGGCCACTCAAAATGTCGAACGAATTAAAATTTCTGTTAGGCGGATTGCTTGGTTTTGCGCTGGCTGTTCCGGCCGGAATCATGCAGGCCGATATCGGGCTGAACCGCATTCTGCATAATACCCAGTGGATTGTAGGACCCCATGTGCATGTAGCTATTCTGGTAGGACTTACAATGACCTTGTATTCTGCGATTTATATTCTGTTCCCGATCGTCACCAACGGAGCTAAATTGTACAGTCAGAAACTTGCGAACTTTCATTTCTGGGCACATCTGCTCGGCGGAATCGGTATGGGGGCATTTATGGGAATGGCCGGACTGAAAGGCATGCTGAGGCGCACCATCTATTTCAATGGTGAGTTCGATTTGTACATGGTACTGGCGGCTTTGTGCGGTGGCCTGCTGTTACTCGCTTTTCTGGCTTTCTTCTATAACATTGTAATGAGTGTTGGACTGAATGGTGTAATCGGCATTTTTACGCCCTCAAAGCTCAATAAAAATGATTTACTTCCGGCGGTCAAAAAATAATTCAGCCAGTCAATTCCAAAACCCGGTGTTTCAGCCGGGTTTTTTTATAGGTTTTACCAGTTTAAAAATTTCTGTCAGGATATAAGTCATTCCACCAGTCCGGCTGGTTCTTCAGGTACTTGTCGAACCATGCCAGAATTGTATTTTCCCACAATATCCTTTTTTTATAATCAAGAATATGATGGTCCTGCCCGTCAATCTGAATCATTTCAACCGGTCTGCCAAGTATTTTTAATGCGGTAAACAGTTGGATGCTTTCGCCGGGCGGCACATTGGTGTCAGAATTGCCATGAAGAAGCAGCAATGGCGTCTTAATTTTATCAGCACTGAATAAAGGGCTTTGCTTTACATAAAGATCAGGATTGTTCCACGGGTACATATCGGCAGAAGCCACGGTGCTGTATTGATAGCCCCAGTAACCCACGCCCCAGTAGCTGCTGATATTAGAAATTCCGGCATGCGATATTGCTGTGGCAAACATATCCGTTTGAGTCTGAAGATACATGGTCATAAACCCACCATAGGAAGCGCCAATGCAACCCACTTTTTGCGAATCAATAAATGAATGAGCCGCCAGAAATTGTTTGGTTCCGTCAATTATCTGATTTGCGACGGTCTTTCCCCAGTTATTCACATGCATAGCCGAAAAATCCTGCCCATATCCCGTAGCGCCATCAGGATTCAACGTGTACACAACATATCCCATCGCAGCAAAATAATTCTTCGGATAACGTCCTTCGAAGGCACGGTCGATAGGGCTGGTACCCCCATAATAAAAAACAATAAGCGGGTATTTCTTTTCCGGATCAAAATCAGGAGGATAATTCACAAAGCCATCAATCAATCGACCTTCAGGCGAAGTAAAAGCCCAATCTTCAGTTTTTCCAAAACGAATATTTTGAAAAAAATCAGCCTGAGGATCAGCGATTATTTTTGAGTTACCGTGATATAAATTCAGTATAAAGGCCTTTGAAGGGCTGGAAATTCCGGTACCATAGCATACAATATCCCCGGTTTCGGCGGCAAACGCAAAACCATCAACAACATCCGTATTTACAACCAAAGGCGAATACTTTTGGTTCAGGATATTGTACACAAAAAGCTTTACATAGGTTTTGTCTTCTGCCTGAAAAAGAATATTTTCACCGGTCTTGTCCCATTTACAAGCCTGAACAGCAGGATTAAAATCTCTGGTTATTGGTACAACTTCCGAGTTTGCAATAGTGTATATATACGCCTGTGTATCATAATCATTCGGTGTTTTACCATCTTTAACCGTATTGCCTGATTCTCCGAACAATAATGGACTACCGGTCAAAAGCAAATGCTTTCCTTCAGGTGAAAACTGTGCCCCGCATCCAAAACGGGATTGAAAAAGCAGATGAGCTTTACCGGATTCTGCCTCCATCAGATAAACATTCTGACGGCTGAACGGGCGTTGACCGAAATCTTCTTCATTGGTACTGAATAAAACTTGTTTCCCATCCCTGCTGATATCCAACAGATTCGTACTCAGACTTCCCCAGGTCAGACGTGTATTTACTCTTTTAGCCACATCATACTTATATAAAAATGATCTGTTTCTGAACCAGGGTGTACGGTCTGACATGTTCACAAACCGCTTTGCTCCTTCAATATCCTTTTCGGGATCTTCTCCAAGGCTGTACAACACATAACTACCATCCGGCGACCAGGTATAGCCATTCATTTTATCAAACCGACCCAACAAACTATCAAGTCCTGTTAAAAGATTGCGGCTGATTAAACTTGTAGTTTCTCCATCTTCCCTGAGAAAACTTACCGAATTGCTGCCGGGTATAAACTGAAGATCAGACAGGTTGGCTGTACGCAGGTTCATTACCATTGCATTGTTTTGTGCCAGATGTATTTCCTGCCAGTATTCAGATTTGCCCGCTGGTGCTGAAGTTTTCTGATATCCTATAATATAATACTTCCCATTATCAGAAATATCAACCCCTTTAACCACAGTGCCTTCCAAAACATGGTGTATATCCATAAATGATTCAGGTTCTATACCGGGTTCCAGTTTGGATGAAGATGTATAGTACAGGGTGATCCCGCGTTGTTTATGATCACTTGTATTGGTAAGAACCTTAATCATCAGGAGGTGATTCCCCCTTTCCATTTTTACCTCATAATCAGCTTTTCCAGTTTCTTTTGCATCGGCAGCATCAAACGAATACTTGCTGCTCACTTTGATACGGTCAATATAAAGCTCAAACATGAGCGGGCTTTTGATACTTATGCTGACTTTCTGCCAGCTATCAGCATATACATATGTGGCAAAATAGTAAATCTGATTATTTTCTTCATTTGTTTTTATTTGAAGCTGACCCGATTTATCAGCATTACAAACTTCCCATTTTTGGCCAGAAATACTTTTTCCTTTTTCCGGTTTTATATCTTGTAGGGCTACAGCATTATATTTAAGCAAATTAGCTTTGACATACTTATCACCTTTTACATTTTTAATGGTATCGAACAACGGCACATTTACATTTACAGGACCTGCGATAAGCCATTGATTTATAATCTTTTCATTATGAGTTTGGGCAAATGCAGTCAAAACGGCAAAGGCAAGCATTGTTGTGAATAAATTCTTTAAAGTCATAGTATTTGCAGTCTGGTTTATATCTGAAAGATTTACAGCAATTCAAATGCAAGTTAGAAATTATTTTGTTAATGAGTTCTTAAAAATAAATAATATTTTGCTAAATAAGACCTGCGATAAACCAATCATTTGTAAATTTGTAGATTAAAGTTATAAACCTTACTGAAGATGAATAAAACCTTTACCCAAACTTTCAAAAGGCATTTTCTGTTGTTGATGTTTCTTCCGGCTTTTTTAGTTTTAAAAGCGCAGCCAGCCACATCTGACAAAAATGTTCTGCATGACCCTATGGTTATGATTCCCGGTTATGTGGCTCCGGACAATGATGCAGCCACGGCACAGGTAGTGACCATTGGTGACTACGATAATTATAAACTGGGCGTTGATTTTGCAGAGTGCAGCATTGCCAACAATCCCAAAAATCCATTGCAATATTATGCAGTATGGAACAGTACAGGGGCAGCCGGCGGAAAAGGATATTACACCAATGACGGCTTTACCTGGACTGCGGGAAATCCCACCTGGAACCAGATGTGGGGTGATGTAGTAGTAGCTTATGATAGTGCCGGGAACCTTGCGTACCAGAATATGTATGGTGCTTCAACCATTCAGGGCGTTAAAGTTGCCATGAGTTCCAACAATGGCCAAACCTGGTCTACTCCGGTAACTGCCAATGCAGGTGTTGACAAAAACTGGATTGCTGCCGATCAGACCGCAGGTCCGTTTTCAAACACAATTACAGGCGTAATGACAGCCAATAGCGGTGGTTCTGTCTCGAGAAGCACAAACAATGGTGCTTCATGGCAGAGTTCACCAAATCTGAGCCCCCAGAACCTTCCGGGAATGTCAGTTTGCATTGGCCCCAAGGGTGCGGTGCAGGGTGGTGCACAGTATGCTGTAACCAACTCGGGAAGCTCTTTTTCATCAGTTTACACATTTTTTGAATCTAATGACGGAGGTGCAACTTTTCAACAACGTTCCACCCAGCAATTTGCCAACACCGTTGGCACACAGGTTGGTGGCCGTAATGCTGTAGGAAATATGCGCACACGCCCTTATCCCAACATTGCAGCCGATAACAGTTACGGCCCGCACCGTGGCAGACTTTATCTGGTATATGCTTCAAACAACCCGGTTGGAAACGGAAACAAACCGGATATTTTTTGCAGATATTCTGATAACAATGGTACCAGTTGGTCATCAGCAGTTGTCATTAATGACGATCCTAATTCAACAGCAAACCATAATTGGTTCCCGGCCATCTGGTGCGAAAAAAATACCGGCCGCCTGTATGTATCCTGGATGGATACCCGCGACTGTCCGACAAGTGACAGTTGTATGATTTATGCTTCATATTCTGACGATGGCGTATCGTTTGCCCAAAACCAGAAGATTTCAAACAAAAAAATGAAAATCAACTGCTCAAGTTGTGGTGGTGGTGGCACTCCGATGTATCTGGGTGATTACAATGGTATTGCAGCCAATGAACAGGGCTCTATGCTTGCCTGGACTGATTTCCGCGATAACAACTTCGGCAGCTATGTTGGCTACTTCCCTGACTACGCAATGCGTTTAACCCTCATAGAAAACGATACACTTGCTGACAGCCTTGGGATTAAACTTGAAGTGCCATCAGTAAAATTATACACCCATTCTGTTGAATTTTCAGCAACATCAGAGCCAGCTCCGACCTCGGGAAGTTTTGATTATGTATTTCCGCAGGGAAACCAATTGTCAACCTTCCCCGGATCAATAGATATGTTTGTTGTAAAGCAGGGTTCAGTTCCACCGGGCACCTATCTGCTGACAGTTACAGCTAAAGGCCCCAATGGCTCGCCTATTCACAAACGTACGCAGTTTTTCAAAGTTGTAAATTCTGCTCCCGCAGCCTCTTTTGCAGCCAGTTCAACAGGCATCTGTCAGGGCGCATCAGTTGATTTTACCGACCAGTCAAGTGGTTCACCCACTGCCTGGGAATGGACTTTCCAGGGAGGTACACCTTCAACGTCAACTGTGAAAAATCCAACCGGAATCGTTTATTCAACTGTCGGATCTTATGATGTAACACTTAAAGTTACAAACAGTTATGGCACGAATACCTCAACACAGACGGGTTTCATCACAGCATCTGTTCCTCCTGCAGCACCCACAACCACCAACATGAGTGTATGTATAGGCTCACCCGTACCTTCACTTTCGGCTACCGGAACTGAAATAAAATGGTATAGCGATGCCGCCCTTACCAATCAGGTAGGATCGGGCAATACCTTAATCACAGGTCAAACCCAGCCGGGTGCTTATACTTATTACGTAACCCAGTCAACAATTGGTTGCGAAGGCCCATCTGCTACTGCTACACTTAACATATATGCCAAGCCCGAAGCCACCCTGTCAAACTTTGACAGCACATGCTCAGCATACCCCGCATTTGATCTTGTAAACGGGTTGCCTGCAGGTGGTGGATATTCAGGTATAGGGGTGGATAACAATATGTTTGCTCCATCTGTTGCCGGAGTCGGAGTTCATGAAATTACCTATATTTATCAGGATGGAAATGGATGTTCTGATACTGCAACCAATACCATCAAAGTCAATGAATCACCTGTTACCTCACTTACAGCCTTTAATCCGGTTTGTGCCAATGCAGCCGCATTCACCCTCACCGGCGGATTGCCTGAAGGTGGTACTTTCTCAGGAACGGGTGTTGCCAATGGAATGTTCGACCCAGCAGTGGCCGGTGCCGGTGATCATGTTATCGCATACACCATCCCACCGGTTGGCGGATGTGGCGGATACTCAGAGCAGACAATTACTGTACATAACATTCCTGCTGTAAACCTTGGCAACGACACCTCGGTTTGTGCCAACCACACCATTACACTTGATGGTACTGCTATGGCAACATCATACCTGTGGTCACCGGGAGGTGCTACAACTTCAACAGTAGTAGTTGATTCCGCAGGAATCGGTATAGGTTCAGTTGCCTATTCAGTTGTTGCTACAAACGATAAAAACTGTAGTTCATCCGATGAAATCACAGTTACTTTTAAAGACTGCACCGGAATTGATGAATTTGCACGTGCTTTAAATCTGAACATCTATCCCAATCCGGGTAAAGGTCTGTTTGTGATTGAATTAAACACTGAAAAGGCATTTGTACTGGATGTGAATGTAACCAACCCACTTGGAAAACAAGTGTATTCTGATCAGAATATCAGGGTGAATGGAACTTTGCGTTATAACCTTGATTTATCAGGTCAGGCAGATGGCGTTTATGTTCTTTACATCAAAGATGCCAGTTCTTCACTTTCACGCAAAATCGTGATCCGGAAGTAACTTTTAACGGTTACCGATAGCAGCTTTCATTCTATTGAAAGCAAAAACAGGGGAAATCCAGAATTTGGTTTCCCCTGTTTTCATTTCAACCCTTATTTCTGATCAAAGCCATCAGGGCTTTAACAACCTGAATCAACTAAAACTACCGCTGATATAATCCCGGGTAAGCTTATGTACCGGAGTTGAAAATATCTGATCGGCCGGGCCAAATTCAATCAGTTCGCCCATATACATAAATGCAATATAATCAGCAATCCTTCTGGCCTGTCGCAATGTATGCGTGACCAAAACAATCGTGTACTGTTTTTTAAGTTCAGTAAATAACTCCTCTATTTTCGCGGCAGAAATCGGATCGAGTGAAGATGTTGCCTCATCACCCAGAATAATTTCAGGCTCCACAGCCAAACCTCTCGCCAGACACAGCCGTTGCTGTTGCCCGAGTGAAAGCCTGCCGGCAGGTGATTTCAATCTTGACTTTACCTCATCCCAAAGCCCAACAGCTGTAAGGTAGTGTTTAACAATGGTATAAATATCCCTGCGTCCTTTTTGGCCATGAATACGCGGGCCAAAAGCTACATTATCAAAAACTGACATAGGTAACACACACGGGCGCTGTGCCAGCAATCCCATCTTTTTACGGATATTGATAACCTCAACATTTCGTGCATATATATTCTGGTTATTAAACATCAATTCACCTTCCACCCTTACTTCTGTTGATTCGTCATGAAGCCTGTTAAACGAACGGAGTAAAGTGGTTTTCCCACATCCGGAAGGGCCAATGATGCAGGTAATTTTCCCGGCCGGAATGGCCAGATTGATGTTCTTCAGAATATGATTGTTCTGTATGTAAACATTCAGGTTGTGGCATACCAGATGTTCTCTGAAACCATTGTCGGTACCTGATTTAGTACAATCCGGTTGCCCGTTCGGGCTTACATCTTTCATTATATCAGATGTTTTTGGAGAATTTACGACTGAAATATCTTCCTGCAAAACTAAGGATTAAAATTATTACTGTTAAAATCAGAGCAGATGCATAAGCTCTTTCCTGAACTTCCTCCACCGGACTGCCCAATTGGAAGAAAATTGCCAGCGGCAGCGAAGCGGCAGGCGAAGTAAGTGATCCGGGAATGCTGTCAGTGTAACCGGCGGTAAACAAAACCGTAGCGGCATCACCTATTCCACGCCCTACTGCAAGTAAAACCGCGGTAGTAATGCCTGGTCTTAACTGTTGCAGAATCACCTTAATAGTCTCATAATTGGTTGCCCCCAATGATTTTACAGCTTCTTTCAGATCTACAGGCACCATCAGGGCCACTTCATCAAGCGCACGTATCATAATGGGCATAATCAGCATGGCAATGGTAATTATTCCTCCGAGCAATGAAGCCTTCAACCCGAAAAAAATCATTACGGTAAACCCAAAGGCACCATAAACAATTGAAGGAATGCCAAATAAAACGTCGAATGTAAGTCTTGCAGCACGTGCAAAGAAAGACTTCTTGCGCAATATTACATTAATATACATCACTACCGGGATGCTGACAACAGCACTCAGCATGGTGGCACCACAGATCAGATACACTGATCCTGCAATTGCATTCAGTACACCACCCTCCTTTCCAAGGTAAAACCCACCGGAAGGTATTTTGCTTATCATATCCCAGCTCATTGCAGGCAAACCCCGCCGTACGATATGAAACAATATATACAACAACAAGCCAAGTATAATTACTGAGGCAGAAAGTGTCAGATACTTAAAAACTTTTTCCCTGAATTGTCTCATTGGTATCTTTTTTCGACGCGGTTTAGAATTATCCTTGAAGTAGCATTGAAGATAATTATAATAACAAACAGCATAAAAGCCGAGAGCATCAGGGCAGATTCATAATCAGGCAACGACATCATTTCACCGTAATTGTTTGCAATCAGGGCTGGTATGGGATAACAGGCATCAAATACTGATTTCGGCATATCGGTAAAATTACCACAAACCATCATCACCGCGATGGTTTCTCCAAAAGCCCTTGAAATGGCCAGAACGGTAGCCGCAACAATGCCCGGAGCGGCCCTTCGCATCACAACACGCCTGATGGTTTCAAACCGGGTAGCTCCAAGTGCAAAAGATGCTTCGCGCATTTCGAGCGGAATACTGGCGAAGACTTCATTCATAATACTGATTATTAACGGGATAATCATAACTGCCAGTACGAGTCCACCTGCGAGCACACTGTACCCGGTTGAAAAATCAACAAAATGCGGAGCAAGTTTCTCGGATATCCATGGAACAATGGTCAGTGTTCCCCAAATACCATAAATAACCGGAGGAATGCCTGACAAAAGGTCAACCACAGGATTAAAAATACGCCGGGTACGTTTTGTTGCATACTCACTCAGGTAAACACTTGTCAGCAGCGACAAGGGCAAAGCAATCACAATGGCTATAAAGGTAACATAAAATGTACTGACAATAAACGAAGCAAAACCAAACTCACCTTTAAACGGCCTCCAGTTACTGGTAGTAAGCAAAACCCACAGGCTTTTGTCTTTGATAATTGGCAATGCCTTAACAAATAGCCCTGTTCCGATAACAAACAAGAAAAGGATGCATAAAATTGTCAGCAACAACATATAGTGTCTGGCAATAGCATCCTTCAGGAGCCTGGTTTTCATAGCTTTTTAAGTTCTGCCTCTATTTTTTCCTTTGAAAGATTTATATATCCGGCTTCAAACACAAAAAGTTGTCCTTTGGTAAGAACCCATCTTAAAAAGTCGGCAGCAATTTTGCTCTGAGGTTTCCCTTTTGTTACAAAATACAGTTCACGCGCAGGCGGTGAAGGATATTTACCTTCAGTAATGGCTTTAATCAGGTCGTCCATGGTGGTATAAAAATCTTCATCAGGATCGGTTTTGCCATTGTTATTCAGATCGAGTGGCACAACCCTGATCCCGTTTATCTGCCTGCGGGTTTTGCTATCGTAGGCATAACCAATATTGTTGAACCCTATGCCGAGAGCATCTTTTTTAACTGCCAGTGCCAGACCGGGGTCACCAAAAACACCGCTACCAAGCAAATCTTCCTGCTTAGCGCCTATATATTTTGCCCAAATCTCTGCAGCACCACAAGCATCGGAACGGGTATACACATGAATGGAGGCTTTGTTTTTTGTAGGAAAAGCCTGCCCCCAGGTTTTATTTTTCCCGGTAATCCAGATATCAGTGGCTTCCGAAGCTTTTAATCCGGATGCGATAATTTCAGCAACAACCGGATTCTTAGCACTTATAACAGGCACAACCGCATCTTTGGCTACGGCGAACCCCAGCGCTCCGCTTTTAATTTCTTCCTTATAAATTTCTCTGGAAACCATGCCGATTTCAACCATGTTATTCAATACATCGGTCATACCTTTTCCGGCACCTCCGGCCGAAATGTCAATTTTTACCGATGGGTTAACTTTTTGATATTCTTCTGCCCATTTCACAGCCAACGGATAAAGTGCAAAAGCACCCGACAGACTAAGACGTTTTTTTGAATTTGACTGTGCTACAGACTCCGTTAACGGGGTCAGACAATTTGCAACAATCAAAATGGCGAGAAGTCGTGAAATTCCTTTCATATAAAAATCATTAAATCCTATTAAAAGCCTATCTGCAATTGAATGGTACCAATATTATTGTTCACATTTGTTTTTTCTTCGTCCCTGAACGTATAGCAAACCTGTAAACGTGTTAAAGTATTAAAATAGTAATTTGCTCCGATTGAATAGTTATACTGTATATCGCCGGTTTTTTTGATATCGCCGTTATAAGTATCGTACTTAATCAAAGCCTGTAAAGAATGATTGATGAAAAAATATCCTGCCTGAGCAAACCAGCCATCCCGTTCTGTATCCCCGTCAAATCCCTTGAGGTATTCTGCTCGCATCGAAAAATCACTGTTCACATAGTCAAGGTCAAAACCGAACCTGTTGCGCACATGATTGGTGGCGTCAGGAGATCCATACAGCGCGTAACCGTTATAATACGATGAACCAAGGCCCAAACCCTTTATCGGGAAAAACACGAGTCGGCCTGCAACATCCTTTGCCTCGTTTTTATCAGAAATATTAACTCCGTTACCATTAAAAACCCCGGCCTTGTATTCAAAAAGGTAACGTCCCTGTAGTTTTAAAAACGAACCTGACAGCAAAATACCAATGTCGCGCCCGAATTGATTGCCTATTACATCCTTAGCCCTTGCCGTTAAAGCATCAATCACAGGTGTCCAGTCGGAAAATTCAAGATTCTTGGGCGAAATAAGACTTTCGAAAGATAAAGGAATCTTGGTTTGGCCCACCTGAACACTCAGGTAATCAGCAATTTTACATTCGGCATAGGCATCAATAATACGTGGTGTAACCGCAAAATCAGTATGCAGCCTGTACGTCCAATACGGACTTATACTTCCTTTCATATCAATACGTGCCCGGCGAACATCAAAACCGTCAATCTTCCCCTTTTCGTCAAGATTTTGATAACGGATGTGCGTAAAACCTGATATCTGCAGCGATTTGGCAGCTTGCATAAAAAAAGATTTCCTCTTCTGGTCAGTCTCTTGTTGTTTGATTGCGGCTTCGGCCCTGACTGAATCTGCCTGCTCTTGAGTTACAGTCTTATTGGCAATTAATAAATTAAGTACATCATTGGAAGTCTGGCTTTTAACATTATTGCAAAAAACCAATATTACGAAAATAATTATAATTTTGGGCTTCATCCTGAGCAATTTACTATTTTGTTATACCTTGATAAAAACGACAAAATTACGAAGTTGTATTATGTATTAGCTTTACCAAAAATGATGTTTAACAGCAAAAAAACTATAATTTTTCATGTTTTTAATAAATTATACTGCTGCTAAAAGCAAAAGCCATTGAACGCTACAGGTTCAATGGCTTAAGTTTGTGCGGTGTACAGGACTTGAACCTGTGACTTCCACCCTGTCAAGGTGGCACTCTAAACCAACTGAGTTAACACCGCATGGTCAGGCTGCAAAAATAACAAAAAACAGGATTCAACAAGTGGCCTGACTTAATCTTTGGTGGGTTCCTGCTGCAATAAACTAAATTTATGCAACAGTTCATCAGGATTACCGACCGGAGTCAGACCCAGTTTCATTCCTTCAGAAATCATGAGCCTGAAAGCTTCTTCAAAATTATTATCAATGGTACAATCGAGTACAGCTTCTTTTATGGCACTTTTTATTACACCAACCGCGTAAGATGGCTGTATATTAAAGGTCTGCATAATCGTATCGCCGGTAACGGGTGGCTGAAAATTCCTGATACGGTCATTTTCTTCAACAGCTTTAAGCCGTTCACGTACAAATTCGAAATTCTTCAGGTAGCGTTTTACCTTTTCCGGATTCTTTGATGTAATATCACATTCACACAGCAACATCAGATCTTCTATTTCTTCTCCGGCATCAAACAACAACCTTCGTATAGCTGATTCTGTAACCTCTTCATCAACAAGTGCTATCGGACGAAGATGAAGATTAACCAACTTTTTAACATAGTCAAGCTTTTCGTTTAAAGGTAATTTTAACCTCTTGAAAATCTGAACAGTCATTCGAGTACCCAGGTTTTCGTGACCATAAAACGTCCAGCCGGTAGCAGTATCAAACTTTTTGGTTGCCGGTTTTGCGATATCATGCAGCAATGCCGCCCATCTGAGCCACACATTGTCAGTGTGCATTGCTATATTATCAACCACTTCAAGGGTATGGTTAAAATTATCCTTATGGCCTCTGCCACCAACGTATTCAGTGCCTTTGAGCGCAATAAATTCCGGCAAAAACTGTTGCATCAAACCACTCTCGAATAACAGATAAAAGCCGGTGGAGGGTTTCTTAGCTGAAAGAATTTTATTCAGTTCATCAGCTATACGCTCCCTTGAAATAATTTCAAGACGGACAGCATTGCGTTTGATGGCTTCAAACGTCACAGGCTCAATAACAAAACCAAGTTGGGTTGCAAATCTTACGGCACGCAGCATGCGTAAAGGATCGTCAGAAAAGGTGATATCGGGGTCAAGCGGCGTGCGGATAATGCCATTTTCCAGATCATCCAGTCCATTGAAAGGGTCAGAAAGGGTGCCATAGTTGGAGGCATTCAGGCTAAGCGCCAGTGCATTGATGGTAAAATCGCGCCGTTTCTGATCATCTTCCAGACTCCCTGATTCAACATCCGGTTTGCGCGAATCGCTCCGGTATGACTCACGGCGTGCCCCTACAAATTCCAGCGACCATTGTGTTTCAACGTTATATAAAAGACTGGCAGTTCCAAAGTTTTTAAAAACAGTAACAGCATCAGGTTTGCCTAGTTTACGGGCTACACTTTGCGCCAAAGCTATCCCGCTCCCTGCAACAACAATATCAATATCCTTTGAATCACGACCGAGTAAGAGATCACGCACAAAACCGCCAATGACCCAGGCTTCGGTGCCAATTTCATCAGCTTGTTCTGAAATAAGCCTAAACACAGGCTTTTCGAGTGTATTGTAAATTTTGTTTATCATAATTTGGGCTGCAAAGATACGCAGAAACGCCAATCCGAATCACTCGCCACAAGGCTGTTAAACCTTACAAAAAAGTTCCGGCTCATCAAAAAAATAATTTCTGCTTTACTGAATTGCCCTGCGCTATTCGAAATCTTCCATTCCGTTACCCGTATTTTCTTTTTGCTGCCTGCGCTTGTAATCATTAAAACGGTATGAGAAACCAATGAAGAGCGTTCGGCTATCGCGCGTCCTTTCTGATTCTGAAATAAAATTGGTGCCATAAGAAGTCATATTGTATTTCACCGTTTTAAAAATATCACTTAATCTGACAGTTATCGTTCCGTTTCCATCAAGCACATCTTTTTTAAGTCCAATATCTGCCGAATACATTTCGGCCAATCGCCCCTGACTTCCACCAATCATGCCTCTGTGCCCCCCAACTGAGGGCGTAAAAACAACCGGAGAATTATAGTAAAAGCTCAACTGTACATCACAAACTTTAGGTATCTGCATCATGCTGTTGACTTTAAATGTCCATGAATCGGTTTCTTTGGTCTCTGCACTGATATCCTTTCCCTCGAACTTTGATCTGAAATAGCTAAAATTGCCGTTAACACGCCACCATTTTATGATTTGCTGAGTTACAATAAGTTCCATACCATACGAATATGACCGGTCCTGATTACGGAATGTGGAATGTGAAATACCAACTGAATCAACCGTCATAATACGGGCAATCACGTTCTCAGTATTTCTGAAAAATAATGAGCTGTTGATCGTTGTCTTTTTTATCTGGGAAGTATTGCCAATTTCGAGTGAATTTGAGAACTCGGGCTCCAGATAAGGATTTCCGGATGAAACGTTTAACGGATCAGAATAGTTAACAAATGGATTTAACACCTGTGCGCCCGGGCGGTTTACACGGCGTGAATAGCTTAATTGATAGATCTGATTTGGATTTAACTCGTATTTTACATGCACACTTGGGAATAAATTGAGGTAATTATTATCAACGGTTGTATCCTGCGTAACCTGTTCTGCTGTTGCCATGGCCTGCTCTGCCCTTACACCAAGCTGATAGGTAAGCTTTTCGGTAATCATATTTGAATAAATGCCATAAACCGAATTCAAAAACAGGTCGTAAATAAACTTATTGCTTATATCCTGATTCAGATTAAAAACCTTTTGGTTCGGATCATATATAAAAGTCTGATAATCAAGGTCACTTTTATTATAGGAGAATTTATAACCGGTTTCAAGCCGACCTGAGCCCAACGGATGCACGTAATCAACCTGAGCATTCAGGGTTTTACGCTTGGTATCATTGAAAGTATTCTGTAGAGAATCAATCAGGCCCGGAATAATTCTGATAACACGGAGGTCGTTTTCAGAATTACCAATGGATGAAGAATAAAAGGCATCAGCAGTCAACTCCTGAATTTTGTTGGCGAAGGTTCGCTTGTAGTTTAAATTGGCTTCAAATCCGGAACCATCCGATGTTTCGAATGGGCTGTTGAAAAAATAAGCTGTGGTGTCTTTTTTATAATTCCGGGTAAGGTTTTCGCCCACATCAGCTGAATTTGATTTTCTCAAATTATACATCGCACTGGTCGAAAGCGTATTACGTGGATTAATAAAATAATCAGCGCCCAGTTTAAAATTATGGAAGTTTCCACTCCTTTCATTTTCGCTCCGCTGATCAAAATACGTAACGGTATCTTTAAAAGTTGTTTCACGTGCCTGTGACCCCTTTCCTTTCATGCTAAATTTACGGTAATCATAGGTAGTAAAAAAATTAAACTTGCTATACCTGTAGTTCAGATTGGTTGAAGCATTGTATTTTTCACC
>CAZKCK010000071.1:0-1536 GCA_964550695.1 uncultured Bacteroidales bacterium
GTATTAATTGCCACCTGAGCATTCAATCCGATGAAAGCTATGACAAGAAACAGAAAGACAAAACTTCTTTTTTTCATAAATAACCAGAACGATTTAATCAGGTCCGGGGGTTTATTCAGCATCCATAAACTCTTCAGCATCAATGTAGGCCTTTTCACGGTGACCAAACAGCGAGATAATTTTACCGGTTAAAAATCCGAGCATCAATGCTGAAACAATAGTAATAAAAATACCTGATATCTGGCTCGATACATTTAATCCGCCCACGATAAAAATGGCTGCGAAACCACCCATCAGTCCTGGTAAACCATGCAGATTTGTTACACCGCAGGTATCTACTGACTTGATAAGTTTACGTTGTTTACCGGCTACAATGGCAAAACCAACCGTTGAAACGGCTCCTGCCAGAATACCAATTCCAAATGCCACCGGATGGCTGGCAAAGTCGCAAGTAGAACCAATGGCTACACCACCTGCAAGTGCGGCATTGGCAATATCGGCTATATGTATTTTCCCGCGGATTGTAAACGACAGAATATAAGTTATTAAAGTAGAACCACACAATGCCAGAAACACGTTTACAACTGTATGCGGAATGGCTTCAACCGGTACCAGTGCGGCACAAAAGCTTGGCCAGAATACCCACAGCACCATGCTCCCGAGCACAGAATACCTGTCGCTGGTGGCATCGGCTTCAATGGGTTCTTCAAGTTCCTTTTTGGTGGTCATCGACATGGCCACAGCCAGACCGAACAATGCGCCGTAAGCATGAATCACAATCGAACCTCCTGTATCAGCAAAACCATCTTTAATAATCCCGAATCCGTTTTCAATAATGATCCATTCATTGAGCATATAAAACGGAACAAAAAGCAAACCCAGAATAATATACTGAAACATCTTCAGCCGACCCAGCACAGCACCGGCAGCAATCAGCAAACTGGCAGCACTGAATTCGGCCAGAATCAACTCTTCTATTTCGCTCTTGGCTTCTCCGAAAAGACCCGAGGTATGAATCAGGAAATAGAGCGGAAGGGAGATGCTCACCAGTAAAAAAGTTGCAGTAAGTGCTGAACGTCCATACTTTTTAATAAAAACCATTAAAAATCCAAAGCCTATGAGCAGCATGGCCATGATGTGGATTGCCCTTTCGTATTGCTGAACCTCCAGCATTGATGTATAGTTATTTACTTCTGTTTCAGCGGCAGAAACACGAATAGCCGAACTCAGAAGCAAAATAAGGACTGTAACAATTCTTGAAATAAGATGCTTATTCTTCATGGGTGATAAAATTTTGATTGGTGATTATTGGTGATTATAAAAATTCCTCAGGTCAGGATGATTCATTCCGGACTCAGGTCAGTGCGTTGATTCTGGTCATATATATCACCGGCAAATGTACAAATTCTATATGAATCCTTATATTAAAAATTCTACCCCGGTGCCTATTTCATCTCTGACATTTAAATAGTAACCACTGCTAAAATCATACTATTTTAGTTTTATAAACGCTTCAACATCAATATTCGCCTGTTT
>CAZKCK010000071.1:1636-18052 GCA_964550695.1 uncultured Bacteroidales bacterium
TTCAAGGAGTTTTTTTGCTACATCTTTAGCAATTTCGAGGGTCTCTGCAATTGTCCGTCCCTGGACCACAAGGCCCTGAATACTATCAGAGGTTGCAAGATAATATCCTTCCTCAAGTTTCTCGATGTGTATGTTTAAAATTCTTTCCATGATATAATTTATGTGCGTCTGTTTGCTTTGCAAAATTACCTGATTTCTGAACAGAAAAATATAAAATCTTTTCATCAATCACTTTTGTGGTACTATAAAGGATGCACAACCTAATTTGGATTTAACAGGTATAAACACATAACATTAGCATCTTACACAGTTCATCAAATTCATTCTGTCATTTCACCATTTTAACCTTCACAAATACTCACGAAAAGCACAATTTTATCTGTCTTCTTACAATGCCAATGGCCCGAACTTTATTGGATTTCAATCAGCGCCAGTTTATTCACATTCATGGGGGTGACGGGCAGGGTGATAAAATGCGATTTGCTCCCGTAAACCATACTATCCCTTAAAAACACGGAATCAAAGTACAACTGTTGCCGGCGCCCACTGCTATCGGTTAGCCGAATGCCGGTCTGTGGCTTTATGAAGAATACTACATCCCTTCCGTTTTTGTCTTTGCAGTTCAGCGTTTCAATCCCATTGTAGAAGTTCTTTCCTCCTTTAAGGGCTACGCCCAGCATCCCGAGCCTGAAATCATAGGCATCATTTATTTTATTCGGATCAATGCGCTGCAACTGCTCCTTAAAGCTGGCAGGCGTTACATAATAGGTTGAACATGAAGTTGTAAGAACTACCAGAAAAATGAGTGCAGAATAAGTTGATTTCATAATTGGTGCTTGAAAAAATTAAGATTGCTGTGCTATTATACGTCAATCTTATATTC
Organism: uncultured Bacteroidales bacterium; assembly: GCA_964550695.1. Classification (GTDB taxonomy): domain Bacteria; phylum Bacteroidota; class Bacteroidia; order Bacteroidales; family TTA-H9; genus CAZKCK01. The sequence goes on from CAZKCK010000071.1 coordinate 2,520, forward strand.
CGCGAATTTACGAAGATCTTTACACAAAGTTGTTCATTTAACAAACCTCTATGGGGTTTATAACAATTCAACCATTCATGAGAAGAGCCATCAAAACAATCTTCCGGTTATTCCTTTTAATATGCAATATCTCAGTAAATGATCCGGTAAACCCTCAGCTCTTTTGCAAATGTTTTATAATCCATTCCATCACGAACCCAAAGGCAACACCTGCTGTATAACAAACCAGATCGCTCCACAAAAAACCGAAACCCAGCACCAGTCCGCCCAGACGGTAAGCCCGCAAAGAATCAATCCAGGGAGCGTGATACAATTGGCTGATTTCGATACCAACCGAAAATGTAATTGCAATCAGGCTAACCCATAAACTGCTTTTGGTCTTAAAAATGATGCCCAGCAGCAGAAATACCATGAGTGCCCATAAAGTATCGCCGGCATATTCCTGAATCCAATACGGCAAAATATCCGAAAAACGCCGCGATGCCAGCCCCGCTACTACGGTTACAGCCAGTAAAAGCATGTAGATGAATCGGTTCCGGTTCATGTTACCAGATATATGGAATAGGTTTATTCTGCGTTGTTCCTGCAAAATGTTTAATCAGATAATTCGCTTTCATGATTTTGGCTCTGATTTTTTCTGAAAAAGGTTGGGGGGCATTGACAACCTTTATCTGTTGAACTCAATAAAAAGAGTCCCGGATCAGGTCAGCAGTCAGTAAAGCCGCACTATTTTTCAATAAAATAAACCCAAATCCGGAACCCGGTTACAAAAATAATACAATTTACAGTCTGTGACAAGGTCGAAAATTATTTCCGGGCAAGACATTATTATGATTTCATTCATGAGCACATGACCCCATCAGCACATGAATTCATTAAACCGTATCTTGCGATTCTTCATCTTCACATCCTCATATTTGCATATTTACACATCCAATCAGCACATTGCGATTCTGCATCCGCATATTTGCAAATCTGCACATTTTCAAATTCTCACAATCTTTGCCATTCTGTTGGTAATTATCCAAATATTTAGAGACACAACATGTTGTGTCTCTACGGCAAATCAAAAACGTATATTTGCAAATCTTCAAATCTGCATATTTTCATATCTGCTACATGAATTTCCTCGCTCATTTATACCTCTCCCCGCCTGATGACGACATTATTTTCGGAAATTTTATTGCCGATTCGGTCAGAGGTCGCATGTTTTTCACCTTCAGCCCACGGGTTCAGCAGGGCATTCTGTTTCACCGTTTTATCGACGCATTTACTGACAGCCATCCTGTATTCCTTACCTCTAAAGCACGACTCAGCACCGATTTCGGGAAATTCTCGGGCGTAATTGCCGATATTTATTATGATCACTTTCTGGCAGCACACTGGCCCGAATTTTCAACTGAAGCATTGCCTGATTTTGCACAAAAACATTACCGCCTGATTGATGAGCGCCACGACCTGCTGCCCCACAAATCGAAACGTATTTTCCCGTACATGAAATCACAGGACTGGCTGACCAACTACGCCGACCTGCACTTTCTGCAAAGGGTTTTTGAGGGCATGTCGCGCCGTACCTCCTTTGAATCGCGTATGGAACATGCCGTGGTGCATCTGCAGGAACATTACACCGGTTTTGAAACTGATTTTATGGGGTTTTTCCCGCAGATGATTACAGGTGCCAGCACTTTTCTTACGGATGATTTCTATACTTTGCCTTAATTTTGTACATTTACTGCTGATATTTCGTCAAAAAATGAAAAAATACTCGTCAAAAGTTGATCTGCCGCCGGGTTCACTGGTTTATACAGGTAAGATGAAGCCTGAAAATGGCATGGTGGTGTTTGCAACCTACAACGAAACCGAATGCCAGATGCCACAGATGATGCTGCCGGAAGAAGCTTTCAAAAAAATCGTTCCGGGCAATGTAAACTGGATTCACGTAACAGGAATTGCAGATACAGCTCTGATGGAATCCATCGGCAACCAGTTCAGCATCCATCCGCTGGTGCTCGAAGACATCCTGAGCACCAACCACCTGCCCAAAGTTGAAGAGGTGAATGGAAACCTGTTTGTAACGCTGAAACACCTGAAATTTGATGAAACCAGCAATCTGATTATTCCCGAGCACATGAGCTTTATCCTGGGGCCCGATTATCTGTTATCGTTCCGCGAAAAAAAGGGCACGCTCGACAAATTCATCACCGAACGGCTTGAAAAAGGCGTAGGCCGCATCAGAAGCCGTAAACCCGACTACCTCCTCTACCTCCTGCTCGATCATATTGTTGATCAGTACTTCCTGCTGATCGAAACCTTTGAAGATACCCTGAGCGATGTAGAGGCCAAATTGCTAAAGCCCAAAAGCCGCATCACACCGCAGATCATCCTCCGTTACAAAAAGGAATTCATGCATGCAAAGAAATTTATTTACCCTCTGAAAGATGAATTCCGCAAGATCACACGCGACGATGGCTCCCCGCTCATCGATAGCGGCACAAAAATCTACCTCAACGATATTTACGACCATCTGCTGCAGATCACACAAACCATGGAACTCTTCAGAGATCAGTTTATCGGACTGATGGACCTGCATGTGTCAAACAACGACTACCGCATGAACCTTACCATGAAACGGCTCACCGTTGTTTCGACCATCTTCCTTCCGCTCACGTTTCTTGCCGGCGTATATGGAATGAACTTCAAATATTTTCCGGAACTTGAATGGAAATGGGGTTATCCGGCCTTCTGGACCGTTAACATCCTGTTAGCAGTTAGCATGGCAATATATATGCGCCGCAAAAGCTAAGCAGGAGTTATGCCACAGATTTTCAGGTAAATTTCGCGACAAATCCACGCATCGGTAGCCGCATAAACCATCTGTGCATCAGTCAAATTCTCTATTTCCCAGTTGCTGGTCTGCTGTGCCTTTGACACCCTGTAACCAAAGAACAAAGCAGTGAGTTTGCGTGCACCTATCATCTCGAAACCCAATTGCGGGCACAACTTATTGAGGTCCACCAGACTTGCAGGGTTAATGGGTCCGAAACGCCTTAGTTCAGGGAGGTCATTTTCAAGTGCGAGACCAATTTTTATGATTTCCGGATCTTCGAGCAGGTCAGTCAACCCCCGCGGGAAGCCAATTTTGTTGAGACGGAACAAATATGCAGTTGAAGCAGTCGAAATCTGAAACAAAGCCACCTGATGACGCTCGCCCTTGATAAAATTCGGACGCGTTTCGGAATCAATGCCCAGAATCTGGTCCTGCCTGATACGCTCAATACAATCGTTCACCTGTTTTTTCTGATCTATCAGCACTATCTCTCCCTCAAACTTTCCGGGAGGCAGTTTGTTAAGTGAATCATTGTCAATATTTTTGGCAATACCAGCCACATTTTCTTTAAAATAAGCCAAATCATCGGCCGCAAACTGAATAAACGATTGTTTGTGGGCAATGGCAGCAGATTTGGCCTTATCTGACTTTTTTGCGGAGAAAAACGGGCGCCGGGGTAAATTAAACATACTCAGAAATTTACCATAAGTTTAATGTTGATCTGCCTTGGGGTAAGGTAGTTTGGAATGGCATACCGGCGATTGTCAATATCGGTAACCCATATATAAGAGATGGTATTGCTGAACTGAAGCAGATTAAACACTTCGGCAGTAAGCCAAATGGACTTAAAATGCCTCAGGAAGCCTGTATATTCAGAATCTTCGCCCTTGATCATTTTTGAGAAACCTATATCAACCCTTCTGTAGGGCGGAATACGCTTTACATGAAGATATTTTGGCGATTTGGGAGGTCCGAAGGGCAACCCGGTACCAAAAACCAGATTTACATGCATTTTATAAGTGGGATTGGAAGGCAGAAAGTCCTGAAAAAACAGGTTGAAATTCACGCGCTGGTCGGTGGGCCGTGCAATGTAGCCGGGTTCAATGCGCAGGCTGTCAACAGCCACGGCATCGGTGGTATATCCGGGGTAAATAATTTTACCTGCCTTGTTATAATACTGCCAATAAAAATCATCTTCAATATCTTCCATGGTTTTCATGACTGAAAGACTGGCCCATGATTCAACACCCTTCACAAACTCACCATTCACCTTCAGGTCGATGCCGGTTGCATACCCATGTGCATTATTTTTTGCAGAATACCTGATTCTTACGTTATCAACATCATAGGGCACAAGGTTGTAGAGAAATTTGCAATAAACTTCAGAAACAAATTTAAAATCACGGTTCCAGGCCTTAAAGTTCAGGTCGCTTCCGGCTACAAACTGAATGGATGACTGCGCACTGAGATCCTTATTGATATTTCCTTCAGCGTCACGCAACTCACGGTAGAAGGGCGGCTGGTAATAGTAACCGCCAGAAAACCTGAACATCACATCTTTTTTCCAGTTCGGCTTAAGCGAAACTGTTGCCCTGGGGCTCACAAGCGCCTGATTGTTCATGTCCCAGTATTGCGATCTTACGCCAGCCGTAAGATACATATTGGCGCTGTCAGCTTTAAACTGCCAGGTACGTTGTAAAAATCCGGAAAAGCGGTTTGAACTCAGACTAATATCTGTTTTCAGAAAATCTTTCATTACCAAAGGCCTGAGGGGCTGTACCAACGGATTGGTATATCCTGCAGAATCAGGATGACCCGGAACGGAATATCCTGCCGAATCAACCATTTCCCATTCGCTGATATGGTCTGTGATCCATTCGTGCTGATATTTCAAACCCCATTGTACATAATTATCATCTTCAAGCAGCAGTGTACCACGATGCTCGATATTTGCAACCGTTGCATCCAGTTTATTGCGGGCATGGTTCAGATAAGTTCCAACGCCATTGGCTTCAACCACCTGTCCAAAACTATTTTGCGAAAGATCCGACTCAAGCTGCCCTATCCAGTATTCGCCATCAATGTCATATGTTTCGCTCTCGATGGTTCTGAATGCAGAAGCCATAAATTTGAGGCGCAATTCTTTCCGTGGTTTGTAGGTTGCTGACAGCCCGGTCATATAGTTCTCAAATTTATCCTTCTCCTGCCCGTCAAAATAAATTTTGAGTTTATAGGCTTCCTGTATGGTTCCGAACGAAGTTTCACGGTCTTCGGGTACAAGCCTGAAGAGGTTTAATGAATAATTCCCGATGGCAGACAATTCAAGTTTGTTGTTTATATCATAATTCACATTGGCCTGTATGTCAGTAAACGACGGACGGTAATCGCCTTTGGTCTGCAGGCCTGAAAGCACATATTGATTCGATTTCTGACGGATGCCAAGCAGATAATTTATCTTTTTGCTTTTGCTGATCCCTTCAATATGAACCGAAGCCCCAAGCAGACTCAGTGAGGCTGATCCGGCAAATTCACGTGGCTTTTTATACTGTATATCAAGCACTGACGACATCTTATCACCGTACTTGGCCTCGAAACCTCCTGCCGAAAACAAGATGGATGAAACCATATCGGGATTCAGGAAACTCAATCCTTCCTGCTGGCCGGAACGCACCAGAAACGGGCGGTATATTTCAAAATCATTCACATACACCAGATTCTCATCATAATTACCACCCCGCACCGAGTATTGTGAACTGAGTTCATTGTTGGAAGAAACGCCGGGCTGTGTTTTTATCAGTGCTTCGATACCTCCTCCCAGCGTGGGGATAACCTGCGCATTTTTGGGATCGATGCGGCTCAGGTTGGTTGAGCGTATCTGTTTGTCTTCAATTTTAATTCCTTCGAGCTCTGTTGAATTCTCAACAAATATTTTATTGAACCGGTAGCGCTGGCCTTCCTGCAATGTGAGTTTTTCTCTGATGGATTTGTAACCAATGAATGAAACCACAAGCGTGATGGGTTTTCCTGCAGGAACAGACAGTTCAAATTCACCGGATTGACGCGTTGTTGTTCCACCGGGATAATCAAGCACCGACACGTTTACAAGTTCAAGACCTTCGCCCTGGCTGTTTCTGATAGTTCCATAAACTGTAGCTTTGGGAAGCTTCTGAGCAACGGCACTGTAAACGCAAAGCATTGCAGATACAATCGTTAGGAAAGTTATGAAACTGGTTTTCATCAGGAACAATTTTTGACAATGATTGAAAAGTACTTTTAAAGCGGTTCAAAAGTAAGGAAAACAACGCTTTCAGGACTGTTCATATTACAGTGAAGCCAAAAAAAAAGCTGTTGCTTATTTGCAACAGCCTCTCATGGAATATTTTAATACAGGCTTAAGATAAAAAGCCGTTTTCTTTAGCTTCCTTCATACAGGCACTGATCCCTTTTTTGCTGATACTTCTTAATCCTGCAGCAGATACTTTAAGTGTTATCCACTTGTCTTCTTCAGGAATGTAAAATCTTTTTACCTGGAGGTTCGGATAAAATTTCCGTTTGGTCTTAGCGTTTGAATGAGAAACACTATTTCCGGTAATTACTTGTTTTCCGGTTATTTGGCAAATCCTTGACATTGTATTACTTATTTAAAGGTCCTATTTCAGAAATGGGCTGCAAAGTTCGTAAAAAATTCAAACAAAACAACTTCCTTCCTTAAAAAAATATTTTTTATCATGAACAATCAAGAAATATTACTGTAACTATTTGGTATAAAATCATTTATGATTTAAAAGAATTTTACGTAACATGTTGAGCGCTGCCAATGCTGCCCGTCTGATGTTGCGTTCACGGTTATCGCCAAACCTGAATTCCTTTGCAATGGTATCACCCGGACCAGCAATTGCAATCCAGACCAATCCCACGGGTTTCTCGGCAGTTCCACCATCAGGACCGGCAATACCCGAAATACCGACAGCATAGCTGGTTTGCATCAGATTGCGTACGCCTTCAGCCATTTGCCTCACAACCTCTTCGCTCACGGCTCCGCTGCGTACAAGCGAACTGTAACTCACACCCAACTGATTCATTTTTACCTGATTTGAATATGAAACAACAGCGCCCGTAAAATAAGCTGAACTGCCCGCAATACTTGTTATCAGATGGGCAAGGAATCCACCGGTACAACTCTCGGCTGTTGAAAGACTCAGTTCTTTTGCCAACAGCATTCTACCAATTACTTCCTCAAGTTGCTGATCATCATACCCATAAATATACTCTGAAGCCAGAGGCAGAAGATTATTTACCTGCTCTTCTACTTCATTTTCAATTTTTTGCTGATCATGGCCTGAGGCTGTAATGCGCAAACGCACAATGCCCGGCGAAGGCAGATAAGCAAGTTTCATATTGGATGGCAATGCATCTTCCCATGATTCAATTTTAGCTGCAAGAAATGACTCCCCGATTCCGGTTGTCATAATCGTCTTGTGCACGATAGCCTGATTGGCATACCTTTTCCGCAATTCAGGCAGCACATAATCCGTCATAATGGCCTTCATTTCAAAGGGAACGCCCGGCATTGAAATATAAATACAGCCATCCTTTTCAAACCACATACCGCGTGCAGTACCCACCGGGTTACGAATGGCAATACATGACTCAGGAAGCATCGCCTGCAACCTGTTCATCTCTGTGATTGCAATGCCGCGACCGAAAAAGAAGCCTTCAATATCCTTAAAAGCTTCCTGATGAAACACCAATGAGGTGTTAAAGTATTCGCACAAAGTGAATTTGGTTATATCGTCTTTGGTAGGTCCCAGACCGCCTGTAATCAGGATTACAGAAGCACGGAGCGAAGCTTCAGCCAGTGTTTGAAGGATATGTTCACGGTTATCGGAAACCGAGGTAATCTGAGCCACACGCATTCCGATGCTGTTCAGTTGCTGACCCATCCATGCTGAATTGGTATCGATTACCTGACCTATCAGCAACTCATCACCTATTGTGATTATTTCGGCATTCATAACTGCATATTAAGGCCACAAAGATACAACCTGAAAGCACAATCCTGTACAACCCTGTATATTCCTGAACCAAATATACATTTTTAAAGTAAAAAAAGAATTGCGCATACTCGTCTATTTCGTGTTCACTAACGGGCATGTTCAAAAGCGAACAGCGTTAAGTTTCATAATATGAGCAAATTAAAACATCCTTCAGAAAAATTTCTGCGAAAAAAATGGGACATTTCCGGAAGCCAATACAAAAATCTGAACGCTCCATTTGCTATAGATGGGTAATTGAAAAGTGTAATCAGAAGAATCAATACAATTTGTCATACTTTTGCGTTAAGTTTATATTTATGCGTAACCTCCTGAAAATATTAAGATATGTAATCCCTTACTGGGTGTATGCCCTGCTGAATGTGCTGTTTAATATTCTGTCAGTAGCATTCACGCTTGTGTCGTTTGCGTTGTTTATTCCCATTCTGGAAATACTGTTCGACAAAACACAGCGGATGGCTTCAACACCGCCACCCATCGACGGAAGTCTGACAGAGATCATCACCAACACAGCCGTCCTCAAACAGAATTTCTACTATTTTATTGGACAAACCATCAATACTTATGGTGAATTACAGGCATTGATGTACATCTCGGTACTGATTGTAATTTTATTCTTTTTAAAGAACCTGTTCAGGTATCTTGCCATGTTTTTTCTTGCCCCCATACGTAATGGTGTGGTGAAAGACCTTCGCAATGACCTGTATTACAAGGTACTGATACTTCCGTTGTCTTATTATTCAGATCAGCGCAAGGGCGATCTGATTGCCCGCATGACATCTGATGTTACCGAAATAGAATGGTCGGTAATGAGTTCACTCGAAATGATTTTCAGAGAACCGATTACAATTATTTCATTTTTGATCACCCTATTCATTATCAGCCCCATGCTTACCGGTTTCGTACTCATAATGCTTCCGGTGAGCGGATTATTAATCGGACAAATAGGAAAAAGCCTGAAACGAACCTCTGATAAAGGACAGAGAAAAATGGGATATCTTCTTTCACTGATTGAGGAAACCATTTCCGGTCTGCGCATCATCAAAGCATTCAATGCCATCGATGCCACACAGGCGAATTTCGACAAAGAAAACAGGATGTACACAAAACTCATGATACGCCTCTACCGCAAACGCGATCTTGCTTCACCCCTGAGTGAATTCCTGGGTGTACTCGTTGTAGTGGTCATCCTTTGGTTCGGCGGGCGTATTGTACTCGATCCGCATTCAGGATTAGGTGCTGAAGTATTTCTGGTTTATATTGGCATTTTCACACAACTGATACCACCTTCCAAATCAATTGTTCAGGCAACATATAACATACAAAAAGGAGCTGCATCCATTCAGCGCATTCAGGAAGTACTTGAAGCTGATGAGGTTATAGTTGAAAAAACTGATGCAATTGAAATACATGTGTTTACTCATGAAATTGAATATAAAAATATTAGTTTCAGATATGAAACCGAGGACGTCCTTAAAAACATCAACCTGAAACTGCAAAAAGGCAAGACCATTGCGCTGGTAGGTGCATCAGGAAGCGGAAAATCAACAATGGCCGATCTGCTGCCCCGATTTTATGATCCTACTGGTGGCGAACTGCTTATTGATGGCAAGGACGTTCGTGATTACAGGATTGACCATGTACGGGGATTGATGGGGATTGTATCACAGGAAACCATATTGTTTAATGACAGTATTTTTAACAATATTGCACTTGGAATAAAGAATGTAAGTGAAGAAGATGTGATAAGAGCAGCAAAAATTGCCAATGCACATGAATTTATTATTCAAACTCCGCTCGGATACCAGACAAATATTGGCGACCGCGGCACAAAATTGTCGGGTGGTCAGCGTCAGCGTATAAGTATTGCTCGCGCAGTACTCAAAAATCCACCCATCATGATTCTGGATGAAGCAACTTCTGCTTTGGATACCGAAAGCGAACGTCTGGTTCAGGAAGCCCTTGAAAACCTGATGAAAAACCGTACCTCACTGGTAATCGCTCACCGGCTCTCAACCATACAGTTTGCTGATGAAATTGTTGTATTGAATAAAGGCGAAATTGCTGAGCGCGGTACGCATGTTTCACTGCTTTCTCAAAACAGTTTATACAGAAAATTATATGACATGCAGTCATTTGATTAAACATCACTGATCATGCTTAAAGAGACCATTAAAAATCTTGCAAAACAATATCTCCCGGTAGTTATTGCCTTGCGGAGGCATTTGCATATGCATCCCGAACTCTCAACCCTTGAGTTTAATACTTCGGCATTTATCAGCAAAACCCTTACTGAATGGGGAATTGAACACCAGTCCGGAGTTGCAGGGACCGGAATTGTAGCACATATTACCGGAACACTTCCTTCATCAAAAACAATTGCCCTGCGGGCTGATATGGACGCATTGCCCATCACCGAAGAAACCGGATTGCCATTCAAATCAATTCATGAGGGCGTGATGCACGCCTGCGGGCACGATGTTCATATGGCTTCATTGCTGGGGACTGCGATGATACTGAATCAGTTAAAAAACGAATTTGGCGGCACCATCCGTCTGATTTTCCAGCCCTCAGAAGAAAAGTATCCTGGCGGTGCTTCGGTAATGATACGTGAAGGTGTACTTGAAAACCCTGTACCCTCAGCCATTTTCGGACAACATGTTTATCCTGAACTGCCAGCCGGATCAATCGGATTGAAGCCCGGCAAGTACATGGCCTCCACTGACGAAATCTATCTAACAGTAAAAGGGAAAGGCGGACATGCAGCCACACCTCATCTGACAATTGATCCAATTGCAATCGGAGCCCAGATTGTTGTTGCTTTACAGCAGATAGTAAGCCGGAACGCGCTTCCAACAATGCCAACCGTGATTTCGTTCGGGAAATTTATTGCCAATGGCCGTACAAACATTATTCCTGATACAGCCCAGATAGAAGGAACCATACGCACTTTTGATGAACAATGGAGGGCGGAGGCACACCATTTGATTACACGTACCGCTCAGGGAATTGCCCATGGTCTAGGTGCTGAATGCGAAGTATTTATCGATAAAGGATATCCGTTTCTTGTGAATAATGAAGACCTGACCCTAAAAACACGTGAAGCTGCAATTGCGTTTCTTGGAAGTGAAAAAGTAGTTGACCTTGACTTGAGAATGACAGCAGAAGATTTTGCATATTATTCTCAGATAATTCCGGGATGTTTTTACCGGCTCGGGATCATGGATCCGGCTGTCGGAAAGGCCTCAGGATTGCATTCCTCTACATTTACAATCGATGAAACCAGCCTTGAAACAGGAATGGGTTTAATGACCTGGCTGGCGATTAAAGAATTATCTAATTATTAATTTTTTTAATAAGAATCCTTAAAAATAAAAAATATTCATAAATTTTCGATTTTCACAATCATCTCTTTTCATGGATGTTGCGAAAAAAAATAATATTGAAAAAAGATAGAAAATTTGTTGATGATATAAATAATTATTTATACTTTTGTTGCAGAGGTTTTAAACAAAGGTAGTAAAATCGTATACAACGATTTTTTGTTCACCTCGTCCGGTAATTATTATAAGCATGTTAAAAACAGTAATTATTGAAAATGAGACCCTTCAGATGGAATATCTGGAGGAAATGTTGCATCTATATTGCCCGGAGGTTGAAATTATAGCTCGAATTTATTCAGCACACGATGCTATATCGTCCCTGCCTACCCTGAATCCTGATCTGGTTTTTTTAGACATCAACCTTGGTGATGGAACTGCTTTTGATATCCTTAGCAAAATAAATGGTTTACATGGCAGCCTTGTATTCACAACAGCTTTTGCAGAACATGCCATTGAAGCATTTAAAGTGAATGCCATCGACTACCTTCTTAAGCCCGTTGATCCGGATGAATTACGTAAGGCAGTGCAAAAAGCCCTTTTACAACACCCCGAGACGTCAGAACCTGACCATACCCTTCTGAGTTTAGCGGATGACAAAAGCTTGTTGCTGGTAATTTCCGAAAAAAGATGCAACACGTACATTCCTTTGGATGAAATCCTCTTTTGCGAATCAGATGGTAATTACACCTATATCCATCACATACTTAATAAATCTGAGGAAAAAACGTTATCTACAAAAACCCTGAAATGGTATGAAACGGAACTTCAACCCCATGGTTTTATAAGAATTCATCAATCGTTTATGGTAAATAAACTAATGATCAGAAGATTTGACAAAATCAGCAATCAAATTTTACTTTCAAATGGTGTAACAGTTCCGGTAGCCCGTAACAGGAAAGATACTGTTTTACAGTCAATTATTAAAAAATAGAATTTACGGAAATTTTACACTCTGATGACTAATTGCCAGTGCGATTTTATTATTGCTCTAACATCCGTCATTCAGCAAAAGATTGAGTTGTAGCATTTTTATCATACTTTCAAGCTTGTTCAATGATAACGGTTTTAATAAGATGCCATCCATGCCTGAAAGCCTGCAAGTAGTAAGGAATTCAGGCTGACAGTTGGTGGTGTAAGCAATAATTTTTACCGTTTCTTCCGGCTTCCGATCCATTTCGATTGTTCTGATAGCTTTGGCTGCATCCAGACCACTCATCACCGGCATACTGATATCCATAAAAATTATGTTGTAATGCTTTTGCAGAAATTTATCCACAGCAACTTTGCCATTCTCGGCTATATCAATGGTATGACCAAGTCTATGCACCATTAATTCAAAGACTTTTTGGTTAATTAAATCGTCTTCCGCAAGCAAAATGCTGAATTTACATGAGTTATATTTATCGTGCATATTCACTTTATATTTTAGCTAAGGTTTACTCACATGATAACAATCAGTAAATATTGATTTTATAGCACACCCGAAACACTTCAGAGTAATTCGTAAATTCGTATTTAATTAAATAAGTTCCGCTTACAAGATTGGAAAGATCTCCGGCAAGAGTCTGTTTACCGGGCGAATAAACTGAATATTTTGACTTGTAGATTCTTCTGCCGGTAAGGTCGCAAACAGCAATACTAAAATTTCCGGATTCGGTTGCCCCGACCAATACACTGAATTCATACCTTGTAAACATTTGATTGTGTATCGTAAAAGGCATATTTTGAAGCTTCCCGGAAATAGGATTAGCGGCATTTGTCAGTGTATCAACATACAGAGTAGCAGATTCTGTAGTTGTATCGCAGGTAGCACCCGAAACCATGCATTTAAATTGACTGAGGTTCAATGACGCGGTTGCCGGGTCAATTTTTAAAACCGGTGATTGGCTCCCGGAATAGGGCAATACATCATCAAGAAAAGTCCAAGTATATCCATTGTCATCACTTTCAAGCCATTGATAAGCTGTAGCAGCAGTGGCCAATGTTAAAAAATATGCCGGTGACCCTGTAAGCACTGTTGTGTCAGATGGCGAGAAAAGTAAATCAGGATCAAAATTTCTGGCAATGGAACCATTATGCATCAACAGGTTATATGCAAGCATATCGGCCCGGGTAAAATAAGTTGAATTCATGATGAAAAGGCCGGTTTCCCCATTTGTATATTCAAAAACCAAATCAAACAAAGGTCCGTCAGGTACTGTAACCCCCTGACCTGATGACCAGACAATAGAAACATGAGGTACAGGAGCCGTGAATACAGCCGCAGATACGCCCTGAAGCAAGGGATTAATACTGGCAAGCGAGGCAAATTCAGCTATTGCAGGGTTATATGCCACATCAATGCCAAAGCCGATAATGTTGTCGATGCCATAACCCCTGAAAGGAACATTTGCAACGCTGTAACTGCAGGCCAGCGTATCAGGCACAGACACCAATGCAGTGAGAACCGGAAGAACAGTTAAAAGCGCAGAATCAGAAAAAACCATACAGCCGGCATTGGCAGAAAGAATACATCGGTACCAATGATCATTAAGTGCCAATGTTGCATCCGCAATTGTTAACTGAGGTGTGGTGACATTCTGGTAAGCACCATTGTTCATCAGGTTTAACCAGACAGTACCATCCCATTCCTGCCACTGATACAAATCGGTGCCGGCAGAACCTACCTGAAAAACCGCATCCTCACCTTCTGTAACTATCGTATTTTGAGGGTTTCCTGTAAGATATGGAGGCGCTGTTCCCACACTACCTTCAATTTCATTGTACGTTATCGGTACCATGTTAATATCCACAATTTCACCATCGGGATTAAAATGCAGAAGACACGAATCGGTTATAAAAACAAAATACAAATCAACCAGAATCCCATTGGTAATTGAACCCGGTGTCAGGCTGCTCCAGGCAATACTGACCTGGGTCAGTGGCGTGGTTACGGCATTTGTCATGATTCCGGGAAACTGCAAATTTGAATTTCCATGTCCCAGATACGCAAGCACAGCAGTATCATATCCAATATTCAGCGTAATAGCACCCACATTCAACAGGTTTTCTGCCATTAGCGAAACTGTGACCTGATTTCCAGGACAAGTTGTAAGCTGAGGAAGTATCAGTGAAGTATTTTGAGAGTTGGCACAAGGAATACATACAAAAAAACATAAAACACAAGCAAGCACCCTCACATACATTCCCGGATTATTCATAAGCCTTAAGGTGTAACAAGAGGAGCGATACTTAATTTTGTATCGCCCCTTATATTTGCATAAAATTCAGCTAATTAAACACTTGTCAATTTCTTATGCGCATTGTATGTTTTTTTTGCGCCATAGCCAACTCCAAGCGATAACAGAAGGAGAATACCGCTTCCAAGCGGTGCTGCCCCTCCGGTTTGGTTGCTGCCACTTCCGTGCCCGCCACCCGGAGGAGGTGGTGGAGGTGGATCCTGAGCCAATAACAATGTTAAGTTTATGAACAATAGCATAACTGTAAGAAAAATCGCTCTCGTTTTCATAATTAGTTGATGTTTTTAATTAATAAAAATTTTCCTTACACCCACGCTGTCAGTGGTTGTTACCTTTGCCAGATACCAACCTTTTGCGAATGATTGTCCAATTTCTACCTTTGACACTTTTGGGCTTTCAATGGTTTTCAGTTCGCGGCCGGCCATGTCAATCACTGCAACCGATACACAATTAACCGGAAGAGCTGAAAAATAAAGACTTCCTGAATTATACCATATTGCGAAATTGTCAAGGTGTGTCTCATTACCAACGCTTACTGAACCAAAATGCAGCAGAAAGCGCTCCGGAGAATCCTCGGGGGAAGCATTGAATAAGTAAACCGGATTTTCTGACAAATTGTGGTCTGTATTCGTTTTTTTATCGAGCAGCCATGCCATATAGGTTAAGTCTTCAGTACCCTGAGCCTCGATTTTAAAATTGGATCCTTCATTTTTAACAAATGTAAACGGGATTTCAGTATCACTTGTTAATGACGGCATACTGTTAACGGCGAGTTTTTCACCGGCAAGCACCGAATAAAAAAACGGGGCATATCCTGCCAAAAATTCCCCATCATATTGTGGATCAAACCCTTTCTCTGAATCCGGATTAAACCTTACCTGACTTTCCTGAAAAGAAGGATAGTCGATATTGTGGGCAAAAAGTTTCAAAACAGGATAACCTGATGTTTTATAAAAAGGTTGCAAACTATGGGTACGGCTTGCCGCAGGTATAGTAAGTGACCCGGTACCCGAACTTACCCTGACCATCA
>CAZKCK010000072.1:0-16366 GCA_964550695.1 uncultured Bacteroidales bacterium
TGCCCACATTTCCTGTTCCGGTAGCTGTTGAAGCCCCCGTCATGGCCCAAGCCAACGACGAACCTAAGCAGTTATCAGTAAATGTTACGGCATCCACATCAACACTTGCGGTACAAAGCCCTGTGGTATTATTTGCTGTTTTGTTGTTGCCACAGCTAGTTATCACCGGATTCTCAGTATCGTTAATGGTTACGGTAAAGCTGCATTGGGCCGTTCGGCTTACTGCATCGGTAACAATGATGGTTACCGTGGTTTCACCTTTATTAAACGTTTGGGTTCCCGGCTGCCCGTTTCCACTCAGTGTGCTTACACCGGTGGTGCTCCATGCTATACTAGCTCCGGGGCAATTATCACCGAATACCACTGTAGGTATCGTTACCGATGCGGTGCACTCACCTGCATCATTGCTTTGTGAAATATTGGCCGGGCAGGTAATCGAAGGGTCCTCATTATCGGTAACGGTAATATTAAAGGTACAGGTTGCCGTATTTGGCGGAACGGCTCCATCAGAAACCGTGACCAAAACCGCAGTTATTCCTTTGTTAAATACAGCCGTGTTCAGGGTTGAGGCTATTGTTCCGGTGGTAGCCCCCGAAAGTTGGTAACTTATAGAAGCTACGGTACAATTGTCACCAGTGGTTGCATTCCATCCTGTACCACTGTGCGTATAGGTACACGCTCCTGTGGCTGTATTAACTGATTTGTCCCCTGTGCAGGAGACTGTTGGAGACTCGCTGTCAGTTATGGTTACATTAAAACTACAAGTGGCTGTGTTGGCAGCTCCATCGGTAACCGTCCAGGTAACAAGGGTGGTGCCTGGCTGAAAAACTTTCCCGTTTAAGTTCGTACCAGTTCCGGTGGTAGCACCAGAAAGGCTATATGTGGTTGATGAAACTGAACAATTATCGGTTCCGGATGCATTCCATGCTGTGCCAGCATGTGTGTAAATGCAAGTGCCAGCATCGGGCGAAACCGCTTTGTCGCCTGTGCATGTAATCCCTGGGTTTACATTGTCAATCAAGGTAACGGTAAAATTGCAGGAATTGGTATTGCCTGCCTGGTCAGTAGCTGTAATAGTAACCGTTTGCTGCGTATTATGCCCTGAAATGGATGTGCCCGGAGCTGGACTTTGTGAAAGCGTAATACTTCCTTCAGCGGTACAGTTGTCGCTCTTGGTTACTAGGCTGCGGTAATCGGGCAAAACATTCGAACAACCAGTGGTTGGGCTGGGATTAAGTGTTTGGTTGCCCGGACAGGTAACAGTTGGTGGCGTGTTTTCAAGGTTAACGGTATATGAAACACTGGTGGTACAAGCCGGTGTGGTACCACTAATGGCCCTGATGGTGTAGGTGGTATTGGCCGTAATACTTGTGGTATATGGGATATCGCCAAGCTTGCTTGTATTTGCTGCATTCCACACCTCATAGGTGCTTCCGTTTGTTGCCGTGGCATTGATGATGAAACTTGAACCGGGGCATTGCCTGCCCGAAGGGTTGGTTGAAGGCGTTACCGAACTGGGCAGGGCATGTACCGTAACAGGCACGGTTCCATACAAATCAGTAAGGTTAACCGCACCTTTCGAAACGCTGACCAGCGAATAAGTCTTATTACTGGCTGGTGTTACCGTAATCGGATCCCCCCACAAGTCCCCCTCTTCACAACTACTGTTGTAATTATTTATCGTATAATTACTTGTGCCATCTGTGTAAACAACTGTAAACGGACCCGTACCCGCACAGATAATTACCTGTATTGTGGTGCTTTGTCCGGCACAGATTGCAGTTGCACCATGTGTTGTAATGGTGGCTTCATGATCCTGCCCATACGCTGGTGTCATGAATCCCATCAATAAAACAACAACCATCGTCA
This sequence comes from uncultured Bacteroidales bacterium, assembly GCA_964550695.1. GTDB lineage: Bacteria > Bacteroidota > Bacteroidia > Bacteroidales > TTA-H9 > CAZKCK01. The sequence continues at coordinate 1,870 of CAZKCK010000072.1, forward strand.
TGATTGCTGTAACAACTGCGTTATTCACGCTCCTGAAAGTGTGAAAAGCTGACAATTTGGTAAAGAGTTTCATAGTTTTGGCTTTATATGATTTTTAATTATTTCAATTTAAGGTGATTGTGAGTAGACGGACTTCCCTGCCATCCATAAAAGCAAAAAGGGTGCTTACACAGCACTCCATTGTGGTTGTAAAAAAACACAACCGGTTTTTCAAATAAGTAAAATAGGTTGCAATAAAATCAGTTAGTGCGTTTATTGCAGCTTTGGCTTTGCTTGGGTGATTAGCCATACGGGTTATCGGAAATTGTAAAAGTAGTGAATCGCAATTTCTGAACTATACCACCATCAATTAGCAAAACATCAATGCTTTATGTTGTAAAATTATACGCTGAGGCAATGTGATATGTAAAATTGAATTCCAACAACGAAACAGCAATTTTAACAGACAGGTTAAAGCGTAAAAAACAATTCATCAGCATTCAGGTTTGTTAAACGATAGGTAATTATACTTCGTAATTCTGTAAAAACACGCTAATGTAATATGTAAACGGTTGAATTCATGCCATCATCCGCAAAAAAATTCTGATTGTAACCAAATTATAATTAGACCTATTCCAAATTAGCTTGTTGTTTGTTGAAAATCAAAAACCTTCAATCCATAAATTTTTATTGTTTAATTATGAATTGTTAATAGTTTTTTGATAAAAAATACACCTAAAACTTTCCAAAATCCGGAAACGGCTATTTTGTACTTTTGCAGATTCATAAACTAAATTAACATGTGCAAAGTTTTAGGAATAGGCAACGCATTGGTTGACCTCATGACCCGGCTTGAAAACGATGAACAGCTCAATGAGTTTGAATTGCCCAAAGGGGCCATGATTCTTGTGGATGAAGCCCGTGCTGAACATATACATCGCGAAACAGCCAAACTTCATCGAACACTGACTTCAGGTGGTTCTGCAGCCAATACCATTCACGGTCTTGCAAAACTTGGCATCCAAACAGGCTATCTTGGCAAAGTGGGCAACGATGAACTTGGGCAGATTTTTAAAGAAGACCTCCACAAAAGTGGCATAAAATCGACCCTCATGACCGGAAAAGCTTTGACCGGCAGAGCCATCGCTTTGATGAGCCCGGATTCCGAACGTACTTTTGCCGTATATCTGGGTGCTGCAATTGAACTCTCTCCCGATGACATTACCCCCGAAATATTTGAAGGTTACAATTATTTCCATATTGAAGGCTACCTGGTACAAAATCAGGAGCTTATAAAAAAAGCAGTTGTTCTTGCCAAACAGTCAGGCCTCATCGTCTCCCTTGATCTGGCAAGTTTTAATGTAGTGGCCGAAAATCTTGAATTCTTGTGGCAGCTTGTAAAGGATCATGTTGATATTGTGTTTGCAAACGAAGAAGAGGCCAAATCGTTCACCGGTCTTGAGCCGGAGGAAGCCCTGCATGAAATTGCCAGACATTGCCAGATAGCTATCGTAAAAGTTGGGAAGAAGGGCTCCTATATTAAACATGCCGGAGAAGTTTATAATATTGGAGTTATTCAGGCTCAGAGTATTGACACAACAGGAGCCGGTGATTTATACGCCTCAGGATTCCTTTATGGGCACATCAAAGGGTATTCACCCGATATTTGCGGAAGAATCGGTTCCATTTTGGCCGGAAGTGTCATTGAAGAAGTTGGTGCAAAATTGTCAGACAAAAAATGGCTGGAGCTCAGACAATTAATCGAAAACATGTAATAGGTTCAGGCTTTGGCAAAGTGCTAAAGAAATTGTAATTCAAAATATTAAATGCGGTTTGTGAATCAATCGTATATTTTATAAATTTGCGGCCTTATTGCGTAAAAGTTTCAATTCAATTATATTATAGCAAAATGAAGGTTTATCAAACGAGTGAGATCAGAAACATCGCCCTCATAGGTGGCGCTAAAACCGGGAAAACCACCCTTGCTGAATCCATGCTTTTTGAAGGCGGGGTTATCAACAGAAGAGGTTCAATTGAAGATAAAAATACAGTTTCAGACTACAGGGAAATAGAACTTGAAAGGCAAAACTCCGTAGCTTCAACAGTATTGTATAGCGAAGTTGACGGGAAGAAAATTAATATCATCGATACCCCGGGTTTTGATGATTTTGTTGGAGAAATACTTGCAGCATTGGGTGTTGTTGACACAGCCGTTATGGTTGTAAATGGTCAGAACGGTGTTGAAGTGGGCACTGAAATTACGTGGCGTTATGCAAGCCGCGCTTCCAAACCGGTTATTTTTGCAATAAACCACCTCGAACACGAGAATTCAAACTTTGAAGAAACCCTGCGTCAGCTGCGCCAGCAATTTGGTGGAGGTGTAACCGTATGTCAATACCCGGTTAATGAGGGTGTTGGATTTAATAGTTTCATTGACTTACTGCAGATGAAACTTTACAAATACCCCGAAAACGGCGGCAAACCCGAAATACTTGATATTCCAGCATCAGAAAAGGATAAAGCAGATGAGCTTTATGCAAAACTGATCGAAGACCTGGCTGCCAATGATGAAGCCCTGATGGAAAAATTCTTCGAAAATGGTTCGCTTACCGAAGATGAAATGGGCAAAGGACTTAAACTGGGCCTGATTAACCGTGGCGTATTTCCGGTAGTTTGTATAAATGCAAAACACAATATGGGCGTGAAACGCCTGCTTCAGTTCATCGGAACCTCAGCACCTGCACCCAACGAAATGCCCGGTGTTAAAACCACCTCCGGAAAAGAGCTTACCTGCAAGGCTTCTGACCCTGCATGTGCTTTTGTGTTTAAAACTTCAATCGAGCAGCATTTGGGTGAAATTACCTTCTTTAAGGTGTATGCCGGCGAAATGACCGAAGCCATGGATATGGTGAACGGTGTGAGCGGTGCAAAAGAAAGAATTTCACAAATGTTCATAACTGCCGGCAAAAACAGAACAAAAATTGAAAAAGTTGTGGCCGGTGATATTGCTTCAACAATTAAACTTAAAAACTCAAAAACCAACACCACCCTGAATTCCCCCAAAAATCAGGATGATGTAATTGAGCCTTTGGAATACCCCGCACCAAAAATTACCATGGCAGTAAAAGCCAGGAATCAGGCCGATGATGAAAAACTGGGTACAATGCTGAACGAAATCCACCGCGTTGACCCCACACTCACCGTTGGTTACTCAAAGGAATTAAGGCAGCTTATCGTTGGCGGACAGGGCGAACTCCACTTGAATATCGCAAAATGGCATCTCGAAAACCTCGAAAAAATTGCCATCGAGTTTATTGCCCCGCGTATCCCTTACCGTGAAACCATCACCAAATCTTCCAAAGCAAATTACCGCCACAAAAAGCAATCAGGCGGATCAGGTCAGTTTGGTGAAGTTCATATGATGATCCAGCCTTATTATGAAGGTATGCCAAATCAGACCGAATTCCCGGTTCGTGGCCAGGATATCATTGAACTTGAATGGGGCGGAAAACTGGTTATGAATAGTTGTATTGTAGGCGGCGTAATTGATGCCCGCTTTATTCCGGCCATTCTGAAGGGTATCATGGAAAAAATTGAACAGGGCCCGCTCACCGGCTCTTATGCCCGCGACATAGTTGTCAACATTTATGATGGCAAAATGCACCCGGTCGATTCAAACGAAATCTCCTTCAAATTGGCAGGACGTGCCGCATTTAAAGAAGCATTTAAAAATGCAGGTCCTAAAATTCTGGAACCTATTTATGATGTGGAAGTTATTGTTCCGGAAGGCAAAATGGGTGATGTAATGACCGACCTCCAGGGTCGCCGTGCCATCATTATGGGTATGGACAGCGAAGGCAATTATCAGAAAATCAAAGCACGCGTACCACTTGCCGAGATGAACCGTTACCAGACTTCACTCAGCTCTATCACCAGTGGCCGCGCCACCTACGGACTAAAATTTGCTGAGTATGCCCAGGTTCCCCCCGATGTTCAGACCGCATTGCTTAAAGCTTACGAAGAACAGGAAGCTGACGAATAGGACTCGTATTCAACATATTACCAAAAAAGGCTGCCTTTGGGTGGCCTTTTTTATTTCCGGCGCCTTATAATCTTATACAATTCTCTTAAAATTTTATAACATCAGGCAGGGCAGATGAGCATAATTTTGCAGCATTAAAAATATTGAATATGAAAAAATCTGCATTTATCCTTTTTCTGGCCTTTACGGCGCTAACGTTAAAAGCACAGATTGTCCCGGAATATACCTTTGCAGGAGTTTCGGCTGCTTTCACGAACCTTCCGACAGCAGGCTATAAATTTTACGCTATGGATGTAACCAACAGCAAGTGTATCATTTATAATACTGACCATTCCATCTGGAAAACAATAAATCTCAGCCTGCCGGCAAACCATTACCTGGTTGATTTTGCCTATTTGTCAGAAGATCTGTTTAACAATGACAATGCGATAGAATTATTGTATGTTTCCTATTATTACGATGCCACACTGGCATACGGAACTTATGAAACCCGAATAGCCAATGAATCAGGTACTGTTCTGCAAAGTATTCCCGGTGGTGGCTATTCAGCAGTTTACACAGCACCCGTGGGTTCAAAACTCTTTGTGTGGGTGTATGATTATTCTACTACCGTGACCGGGATTAACACCAAAGTTTATACAATTCCCGGTCAGATAGCCACTTCAATTGCCCCTCAACCTGAAATTCCCGGAATTGCCCTGCAATCAGCATTCCCAAACCCTGCATCTGCTACCGTTACAATACCCTACCAGTTGCCTTCAAACACTGATGAAGCGGTACTTACCCTTTATGACGCACAGGGCAAATCAGTTCAATCCTACCGCATCGACCACACCTTTAACAACCTGAACATTCCGGTGAATGCACTTCCCGGCGGAATTTACTTTTACCGCATCCAGGCTCCCGGTTTTACAACCGAAAGCAAAAAACTTATTGTAAACCACAAATAATCACAAAACTTATGCGACTAAAAAATAATATAGCAACCAGCGACTCGGGATTTGTGTTTAACCCTTACACGGGTGAATCATATTCAATGAACCCTATTGCATCAGAGATACTTGTACTGTTGAAAGCCGGAAAATCAAAAGACGAAATAGAGGAAGAGATTCTGGAACGGTACCATGTTGATGCAGCTACTTTTGAAAAGGACTATGCTGACTTTGAAGGCATGCTTAACCACTTCAGATTAATTGAAAATGAAGGATAAGAAAAAACTAACCATCGCGGTCACAGGCCTCAATGCCATCGACAGTCCTGGCCCGGGTGTGGCAGTGATACGCTGCCTACTCGAATCAGAATACTTCGATGTACGCATTATCGGGTTTGCCTATGAATCGCTTGAACCGGGCATATATATGCACGATATCGTTGACCGTACTTATCAGGTTCCTTACCCTTCAGCAGGCATGGAGTTGCTCATTGAACGTATTACGTATATTCATGAAAAAGAAAACCTTGACGTAATCATCCCGAACTTTGATGCTGAGCTTTTTTCATACATCAAACTCGAAAAGCAACTGCTTTCAATGGGTATACATACGTTTCTCCCGACGTTTGATCAGTTTGAAGAACGGCAGAAAATTAACCTGAACAGCTTCGGCGAAAAATACAATATCAAAGTACCTGAGAGCAAGCCAATCTACGAAATATCAGATCTTTACCATCTTCCAAAGGGCTTCGACTTCCCGCTGGTAATCAAAGGTAAATTTTACGATGCAGGTATTGCTTACAACCATGATCAGGCAAAGAGTTACTTCAATAAGATTTCTGCAAAATGGGGACTTCCTATCATTATTCAGGAATTTGTACATGGCGCCGAATACAACGTTACCGGTCTGGGAGATGGAAACGGAAACACAATTGCCGCCATACCGATGCGCAAACAGTATATTACCGATAAAGGCAAAGCATGGGGTGGAATAACCATCGATGACCAAAGCATGCTTGAAATGACACGTGATTTTATTTCAAAAACAAAATGGCGTGGCGGATTTGAGCTTGAACTGATGAAAGACAAGAATCAGGATTTTTATCTTCTCGAAATCAATCCGCGCATGCCAGCCTGGATTTACCTGAGTGCAGGAGCCGGCCAAAATATACCGGAAGCACTTGTAAGACTTGCCATTGGTGATACACCCGAACCCTACACCTCATACGAGGTTGGTAAAATGTTTGTCCGCTATTCATGGGACATGATTGTAGATATATCAGAATTTCAGGAAATTTCAACAAACGGAGAATTATAATAAAATGGAAAAAATAAGATACGAACGCCCGATAATTAAAAGGCTTGAAAGTGAACTCCCCAATAAATTCGGCACCCGTAAGGAGTATAGCCCGTTAACACAGATTGACGGAAATGAAGTAAAAGACCTGATTGCACGCTTTGGTTCGCCATTGTTTGTAATTTCAGAAAGCACCATCAGGTCAACCTATAAAAAAGCCGTAAGAGCTTTTACCACCCGTTATCCGAAAGTGCAATTTGCCTGGTCTTACAAAACCAACTACCTGAATGCCATTTGCAAAGTGTTTCATCAGGAAGGGAGCTGGGCTGAGGTTGTGTCAGGTTTTGAATATGATAAGGCCATCGGAAATGGTGTACCCGGAAGCAAAATCATCTTTAACGGCCCCGATAAATCAGAAGCAGACCTTGAAAAGGCCATCAACAATGAATCATTGATTCATATTGACCATTTGGATGAGTTTTACTCAATTGTAGAACTTACAAACAGACTTTCGAAAAGACCAAAAGTGGCGATCAGGGTAAATATGGATACCGGCGTTTATCCCATGTGGGATCGCTTTGGATTCAATTATGAAAACGGGCAGGCCTGGGATATCCTGAACCGTATCATGCGGTCAGAAAAAATGGATCTCGTTGGTTTGCATTGCCACATCGGCACTTTTATGCTTTCGGCTCAGGCATATGGGGTTGCAGCCACAAAACTTGCTGATCTTGCCACAGGACTCAAAAGCAAATATGGTCACACCATAAAGTATATTGATCTGGGTGGCGGCTTTGCTTCCAAAAATACGCTCAAGGGAGCTTATTTGCCTGGTGCAGATACGAATCCTGTATTTGACGATTATGCAGAAGCTATTACATCTGCACTGATTAACAGCAATTTACCTTCAGGCGATATGCCGCTTTTGATTTTAGAATCCGGACGCGCCCTGATTGATGATGCAGGTTATCTTCTTGGAACCGTTATCTCAAATAAACGTTCATCAACCGGAAGGCGTACAACCATCATGGATTTTGGTGTCAACATCCTGTTCACCGCCTTCTGGTACGACCATAAAATCAGTCCTGCCCAGCCATTTACACATTACACCGAAGACACCACACTTTATGGCCCCTTGTGTATGAATATTGATGTGATTCGCGATAACATCACCATGCCCTTGTTAAACAAAGGAGATCAGGTAGTGGTTCATCAGGTAGGTGCTTATAATATGACCCAGTGGATGCAATTCATCAGCATGCGCCCCAATGTTGTGTTAATTGATCGCAATCAGGTTCCGCAACTTATCCGGAGAAAAGAAGAACTTTCAACTATTGAAAGCCTTGAGTTAATTCCTGATTCATTGAAATCCATTAACTTATAATAAATTTAATTAACAGAATGAATAAATTTCATTAAATCCTTGCTTTTCATAGCCTAATTACGCACCTTTGTATCTGGTTTAATTTTATCGGAGTTGAGCAAAATGGATAAGGCGGGGCACATTATCAGTAAATACAGGTATTTTATCCTCGCCTTTATCCTTTTGGAAATACTGATGCATTTCGGATCAAATTATATTTATAACAACAACTCCTCGCAGTACAATACCCAAAAGGAAAAAGAATTTGAAATAGGCTTTAAGGCCGTTATCCATCACTTTGAACTTACATCAAATTCATTTTACAGCGAAATTAATTCAGGTTTTAATATTGTTCCGCTTCTCAAAGAAGCAATAGGAGCCGATGGCGTAAGAAAGGATGAAATAAGAAGGATTCTCTTTGCAAAACTCAATCCCGTTTACAATCAGATGAAGCAGAACAACCTCGAATATCTTTCTTTTTTTATGCCAGACAATCAGGCATTGCTGCGTTTTTCATATCCTGATTTTTATGGTGATAATATGAAATCAGCGCATAGCCTTGTTTCTGCAGTAAATACAACACGTAAACCGGCTACCGGTTTTGAAACCGGGCTTGCATCGGCAGGTTACCGGTTTGTTTACCCCATATTCGATCATGACCAGTACCTGGGCTGTATAGAACTTGGCGTTGGCTTTACAGGTATCAGGAAAGAACTGAAAAGGATATTTTTATATGAGCTGCGTTTTTTAATCGACAAAACACAGCTGCTCAACAGTACGCCCTTTGTTAAACTTGATAAATTCAGCTTTAGCGATCTGAGTGAAGATTTCATGTACGAAAAACCTTCACATACAACTTTTGAAACTTTCTCATCACAGGTTGTTAAAAATGAGAATATTGTTGAATTTAACAAAAAGGAAAAACGGGGGATAGAAGAAAATCTGAGTACAAAACGCACTTTCGGGCAGTCGAGCAAACTATCCGGGGGTGATTTCTACGCCTTATTCTATGCAATAAAAGATGCCAACAAAAATACCGCAGCTTATATTATTGCCTATGCAAAGGATTCTACAACACTGGCCTATAAGTATGATTATTACATCATTCTGGTAGCCGGAAGCATTTTTATTTTGCTGATTATACTGTTGATGGGCTTTATTTATAGCAAGAATCTAATAATCAGACAGAGTAACGCACAGCTTTTACACTCCGAAAAGCAATTGAAAGAGATGAATGCTGCCAAAGATAAATTTTTCAGCATCATTGCCCATGACCTGCGCAACCCATTTCATGGGCTGGTTGGTCTTACCCAGGTTCTGGTTGAAGATGGTGATACAATTGATCCGGAGCGAACCCGAAAATTTCATCGCCTCATTTATGATTCTGCAAAGCAAGGTTACCAGCTTGTTCTCAATTTGCTTGAATGGACACGCGCTCAAACGGGAAGACTCATTATCAGCCCCGAAAAAATTCAACTTGCTCTTCTGATTGATGAAAATTATATGCTGATAAAAAATTCAGCGGAATCGAAACATATAAAAATTGTGATCAGGGTCGATAACACGCTGTATGTGTTAGCCGATGAAAATATGCTGAGCACGGTTATCCGGAATCTTCTTTCAAATGCTGTTAAATTTTCATATCCGGGCAGTGAAGTGCTTGTAACCGCACAAATGGCAGACAATATGGCTGAAATAACCATTACCGACTTTGGTATTGGCATGGAGAAATCAGTAACCGAAAATTTATTTAAAATTGAAGTTTCGCAGTCTTCAGCCGGTACCGAAGGAGAACAGGGTACTGGTCTTGGTCTGATTCTATGCAGGGAATTTGTTGAAAAAAACAAAGGAACGCTTACCTTTACATCAGAGCCCGGCAAGGGCAGCTCATTCACTGTTCTTATCCCGCTTTTCTGATATTTTCCCAATCCGGTAGTTTATGTACACTATTATCAGTGACTTATACAGGCTTTTTTTAAGTTTTAAGGCAAATGAAATCGGTTGTATTGGCAATGCACCGGGTTTCGATGACTGTGAAGAACTTCTTATTTTTTTCACTGATAGCGGATTATGAGCCAGCTCAAAAAACTTGCAGGTCAAACGGCCGTTTACGGTATTAGCAGCATACTTGGCCGTGTGCTGAATTATATGCTGGTTCCGTTGTATTCACGGGTATTTTTGCCCGCCGAAGCTGCCGTTTATGTTGAAATGTACGCCTACATTGCCTTCTTTTTCGTAATCCTGACTTACGGATTTGAAACAGCTTTTTTCAGGTTCTCTGAAACGCATGAACCACGCAATCAGGTGTATTCAACGGCCTTTTGGTCAATCGTAGTCACCACTTTGGTTTTTGCTTCGGCAACCCTGCTTAATTCACGAAACCTTGCAGCATTTCTCAGGTACGAAGATCATCCTGAATACTTTGTGTACTTTATCCTTATTATTTCACTCGATGCCATCACAGCCATTCCGTTTGCAAAACTCAGATCAGAGAATAAGGCGCTCAGATTTGCTATCATACGCCTGATCAATATATTGGTAAACATTGTATTAAATATAGTTTTAATAATAGTGCTGCCGTATTTTTTCAAAACAATTGGCAACCCTGCTGTTCATAATGCTTTGTCGTTTATAACCGATGGCAAACCAAATGTAAGTTCTATTTTTATTGCCAATCTTGTTGCAAGTTTTGTTTCGGCGCTACTGCTATTGCCTGTTATGATCAAATCCGGATTTCATTTTAATGTAAAGTTATGGAAACCAATGTTTTTTTATGCGTTTCCGCTGCTGATTTTTGGTCTGGCTGGCATCGTAAACGAAACCATTGACAGGGTTCTTTTAAAATATCTGCTCCCACCCGAAGTAGCCATGCACAACCTTGGGATATACGGTATGTGTTATAAAATCGCAATTTTTATTGCCATCTTTATTCAGGCGTTCCGGTATGCTGCCGAACCTTTCTTTTTTTCACAGGCGAAGGAAAAAAATGCCCCCGAAACATATGCGGCAGTTATGAATTACTTTGTATTAACGTGTATTACAATATCTCTGGTGATTATGCTTTACATTGACGTTTTTAAATACTTTGTGGGCAGCAACTATTATGAGGGCCTCAGAATTGTTCCGATTCTGCTGGTAAGTCATGTGTTCCTGGGGGTTTTTTACAACCTTTCGGTATGGTATAAACTGTCGGGCCGGACCAAATTCGGCGCATATATCAGTCTTGCAGGTGCAATAATTACGATCGGGCTGAACTTACTTCTTATTCCTGTTGTTGGGTATATGGGCTCAGCCTGGGCAAATTTTGCCTGTTACCTTTTTATGATGATTGTATCGTATTTTCTGGGTCAGAAATATTATCCCATCCCGTATAATCTAAAAAAAGCGGGGATGTATTTTTTAATAAGTATACTTTTTTTTACAATCAGCCAGATGATTAACCCCTCACAACCTGCACTTAACCTGCTGTTTAATACGATACTTATGGGAGCTTTTATTACTTTTGTAATGAGAAGCGAACCAGAGCTTCTCAATATTCTCATGAGTCCGCTAAAACGATTTTCAAAGAAAAGTAACACCGGAAACCCTTAAAAAAGAAAATGACAGATAAACTAAAAAGCATTTTCCCTCATCTGCTGAATAGCGTACTCAACAGCTATTCACAGATATTTTTTTCAATCGACAGCCGTTTGGCATGGTTGCTTCTTGCAGTGTCGTTTTTCGATTTTTATACTGGCCTTAGTGGATTAACTGCAGTAATGTTAACCAATATGGTGGCTTATCTTACTGGTTTTAACCGCAACAATATCCGGAGTGGCTTATATGGGTTCAATAGCCTGCTGGTTGGGTTGGGAATGGGAATCTACTATAACCCGTCACTTCAATTCTATACAATCATTGCATTCGCATCGTTGCTCACATTGTTTATTACGCTGGCGTTTGAAGGTATTCTTGGGAAATATGCCTTGCCATATCTGAGTCTGCCGTTTTTGTTTTCTGTATGGATGCTCACCCTGGCGTCGCGGCAATTTTCTGAACTTGAGATAAGTTCGCGTGGCATCTTTATGCTTAATGAGATGTATGAGATTGGAGGCTATCCGCTGGTAAAAGCTTACAACTGGTTTTCACAGCTTAATTTACCAGAACCCATTCTCTTGTATTTTAAATCGTTGGGAGCTATATTTTTTCAATATCATCTGTTTGCCGGAATGCTTATTGCAGCCGGAATTCTTATTTATTCCAGAATAGCCTTCCTGCTGTCAGTTACAGGCTTTATCAGCGCATATGTATTTTATGGCTTTATTGGTGGGAACATCTCTGATTTAAGCACCAATTACATTGGGTTCAATTTTATTCTGACCTCCATGGCCATTGGTGGATTTTTTCTGGTGGCATCGCCTCATTCATTCTTTTGGGTAATACTGCTTACCCCCCTCATAAGTTTTTCGATTTCAGGAACAATGGCCTTGCTGGGGATGTTTCAGTTGCCCATTTATTCTTTGCCCTTTAACTTTACGGTTATTCTGTTTTTATATGCGCTAAAGTTCAGGGAACGGTTTTTACAACACCCGGCAATTGTAATTATCCAGCATTTTTCACCCGAAAAAAACCTCTACTCCCGTTTAAATTACAATCAGCGCTTCAATCAGCATGCTTTTATTCCGGTGTCGCTCCCTTTCTGGGGTGAATGGACGGTAACCCAGGCTCACAATGGAGCACATACGCATAAAGATGCATGGAAACATGCCTGGGATTTTGAAATCTTGGATGAGGTAGCTAAAAGTTATATGGGCAACGGCAACCTCCCTGAAGATTATTATTGTTACGGCAAACCCGTAATTGCTCCGGCTGACGGATGGGTGGAAGAAATTATTGATGGCATTGAAGATAATAAAATTGCAGATTTTAATCTCGAACACAATTGGGGCAATACCATCGTTATCAGGCATGCTGAAGGCTTATATTCAAAACTCAGCCACCTGCAGAAATCAAGTTTTAAAGTTGCCCGCGGTGCATATATCAAAAAAGGTGATGTGCTTGCCCAGGTTGGAAACTCCGGACGATCACCTTACCCGCATCTGCATTTCCAAATTCAGGCAACACCATTCGTTGGCAGTAAAACGTTGTACTATCCAATCACCAACTACCTGACAAACAATTCGAACACCTTCTCACTTTCAGCAAGTGGCATTCCTGCCGAAAAAGCACTGGTTTCAAATGTAAGTCTTATTCCGAATCTGGAGAAAGCATACCATTTCGTTCCGGGTCAAATACTTACCTGGAAGGTAAAATCCCCTGTTTTTGAAGGCGAAAAAGAAGTAATCTGGGAGGTAATGGCTGATATATACAACAGCACCTTTTTATATGAACCTGAAACCCAGTCAAAAGCGTGGTTTCAAAATACCGGAAATGCCTTCTACTTTACCTTTTTTGAAGGCAATAAACGATCATTGCTGTATTTCTTCTTTCTGGCCAATTTTAAAACCATCCCGGGGTTTTATAAAGACCTGCAAATCAACGATCAGCTTCCGCTCAATATTGTGAGCATACCGGTTATAAGCCTTATTCAGGATTTCTTTGCCCCCTTTTATATTTTTCTGCATGCCGGCTATACCCGCAAACATCTTAAGTTCACTGATAATTTTACTTCTCAAACATTTGAATACAGCACCGAAATCTGCATCCGTATCTTCCGGAAAACCTTACAGAAAACCGCAATAGTCACTAGCATTCAAAACGAAACCATCCAAAAAATGATTATCCAATATGCCGGTAAAACAGTTGAAGCTCAAATAAAATCCGACAAATGATTAAAAAATCAATATATTCTATCTCGCTCATCCTTTGTATGTATCTGATATCAGTCAGCAAAGCCGGGGCAAACCCCACCGGAACCTTTGCCATGTATGACTCTGTTACCTACCGGCAATATACGGATCAACGCTGGGACGAATTGATAATAACCGGAAACCTTGCTCTTGAAGATGGCTTCGACTACTATTATCTAAGGGCCAGACTTGGGCGGGCATACTTTGAAACAGCTAACTATTCCAGAGCTGTACAGCACTTTTATGCAGCCCTCGGATTTTATGAAAATGATGTATTCTCGCTTTGGTACCTGCAATACAGCCTGCAGTACAGCGGAAGGTTGAATGAGGCCCGTTATACCGCATCAAAACTATATAACCTCACAAAGTTAGCTGAAAACAAACAACCTTTGTTAAAATCGGTCTACATTGAAGGTGGGCCCTCGTTTATAAACGGAAACAAACAGTCAGTCAAAACAGACCTTGATGACACCTACAATATTTTTGGCGAAAGCGATGTGAGCGGGAATGGGTACTATGCACATACGGGTTTAAATTTCAACATTTTGCCATTTGCCGGGTTATATCTCGGGTATTCTGGTATAGGGCTGCTGAAACACCACCGCGCCATGACTGCCGATTCAACCCTGTATAGAAGAACCTATGACGTAAAAGAATATGATATTTACATCAGCATGCCCATATATGCCGGTCATCATATCAGCATTGTTCCTGCGTTCCGGTACACTCATTTTTCGACCGATCCGGTTCAGATTACCTATGATTACACAAATCTTATATACAATTTCGACACATTGGAGTATACATTTAATGACTATGTATATTCGCTTGCCACTACATATGACGCCGGATACTATTCGCTTGGATTCACCGGATCATGGATCAGCCAGAATGGTGTTGAATACGGTCAGGTGGGAATGAGTGGCACAATTTACCCTTTTGGCAACATGAATCTTTATGCTACAACTACACTGCTTCAACAGGTTGGTTCAAAATCAAACACACAATTTGTTTTGAATCAGGTGCTTGGATTCAGACCAACCAAAAAACTCTGGCT
>CAZKCK010000072.1:16466-17633 GCA_964550695.1 uncultured Bacteroidales bacterium
CACAATTTGTTTTGAATCAGGTGCTTGGATTCAGACCAACCAAAAAACTCTGGCTTGAGGCTGATTTTGCCACCGGCCCGCTTCGCGACATGGTTTTCTCAAACGGTTTTGTAATGTACAATACCGGTGATGATATTGATATGCGGGCAGGACTGGCAGCTATTTATGCGATGAATAGCCGTATAACACTATCGGTCAGGTACCAGTATTTTAAATATTCTGATGACTATTATACATTTACAGGTTTTAATACGTTTGAAACAAATAAAATATACTTTAACAAACAAATGATCATAGGAGGAATAACATGGAATTTCTGAAAAAAAATCTGATGGTTTTAGCAATGGTATTGTTAGCCACATTAGCCACATACGGGCAGGAAAACTCACTGAGTGAAGTCTTCAAAAAAAGTTATACCCTTGAAAAGTCAGGTGAATATACCAAGGCAGCAGCCGCACTTAAAAATGTGTATGATGCTGAAAATTATGCTATAAACCTGCGGTTGGGATGGCTCGATTATATGGCCGGACTTTTTACAGAATCGATGGCATATTATCAGAAAGCCATAAAACTGATGCCCCTTTCGATTGAAGCACGGCTTGGTTTCGTACTCCCTGCTGCCGCCGTCGGAAATTCAGAACAGGTTAAAAACCAGTATCTTGAGATTTTAAAAATTGATCCCAACCACAGTATTTCAAACTACCGGATTGGCGTAATTTATTATGGAAAAGGCGAATACAATCAGGCATACAAGCATCTCGAAAAAGTTGTAAACCTTTATCCGTTCGATTATGACAGCATTGTGATGTTTGGCTGGATCAACCTGAAACTGGGCAAGATGCACGAGGCTGAAGTTCTTTTCAGAACCGCCCTGCTGAACAAACCGGGAGATACTTCTGCGCTGGAAGGGTTGTCGAATATCAGGTGATTGGAGAACAAGAACATTCTTACTCCGGTAAAATCCTTTGGCTGGCAGAGGTGTCTTTGGGGAATAGCTGTTACAACGTTGATGTGGGTATTCGCGATACTATGGTTTAATCAAAAGCACTTTCGTATTTGCCCCTATTTGATAGGTGCCCGCAAAATCGCCATAATTGATCGCAATTTCAAGCCGTTTGGTGCTGTTGATAAAACATACCCTGTCGCCAACCGGTACTGACGAATAGG
>CAZKCK010000073.1:0-6779 GCA_964550695.1 uncultured Bacteroidales bacterium
AATCTGGACCCTGCGGGCCCATAATGACAGGAAAGAGATTTTCGAGTATTGGAACCATCGAAACAAATCAAACAGCTATAGTCTGAAACTCAACGAAATGTTGAAGATTATCCTTAATCTCATTTGCCAGCACCCGCTTATTGGAAAAAAGACCAACAAGGAAAACATCAGTGCACCAAGTCAATTAGCTAATGTGCTGGTGTGCTGGTGTGCTGGTGTGCTAATTGATGAACCCTCGCGATACCAATCCCCAATCTGATAATGATTTTCAGAACGGATGACCAGATTGTAAGTATAATCCTCATGAGCACATAAGCACATAAGCACATAAGCACATTATCTCATGAATTCCATGAGCACATGAGCACATTATCTCATTAATTCTCTTTTTTTCATCTTTTTTAACCAACCTTTCAATATTTTGTGTAATTATGTAGATGTTTTCATTTGATAAAATATTGAGCAACCATGCAGGAAGTACGCAAATATAAACCTAAGAATCACATCCGTATCGTTACGGCGGCCTCATTATTCGACGGCCATGATGCAGCCATCAACATCATGCGCAGGATACTGCAATCAACTGGTGCTGAAGTTATTCACCTGGGCCACGACCGCAGTGTGCAGGAAATTGTGGATTGTGCCATTCAGGAAGATGTTCAGGCCATTGCCATCACTTCATACCAGGGAGGGCATATGGAATTCTTCAAATACATGCACGATCTGCTGCATGAGGCTCAGTGCGGCCATATCCGTATTTTCGGTGGTGGCGGAGGCGTTATCCTCCCGCATGAAATTGAAGAACTTCAGGCTTATGGCATCGAACGCATTTACTCACCCGACGATGGCCGTCATATGGGTCTGCAGGGAATGATTAATGATGTGCTGCAGCGCAGCGACTTCCCTGTGGGGCAGTTGCATGGGATAACAGTACATTCTATCCGCGAAAAAGACTACCGTGCCATCGGCCGGCTGATATCCACCATCGAAAACCACCCTGCCGAAGCAGCTGACCTCCTGCTCGAACTCTCGGGTGCCTGCCGTAAAATGCCCACCGTGGTCCTGGGAATGACCGGAACCGGCGGTGCCGGAAAATCCTCGATGGTTGATGAATTTGTACGCCGTTTCCTGGATGATTATCCCGCTAAAACACTCGCCATTCTATCGGTCGACCCTTCAAAACGCAAGACCGGCGGAGCGCTCCTCGGCGACCGCATCCGGATGAATGCCATTGCTAACCCCAGGGTGTATATGCGTTCACTCGCCACACGGCAATCACACCTTGCCCTTTCAAAACACATAGCCGAAGCACTCTGCATCGTAAAAAATGCCGGGTTCGATCTGGTAATTCTTGAATCATCGGGCATAGGTCAGAGTGATACCGAGATTGTGGACCATACTGACATTTCGCTCTACATCATGACGCCCGAGTACGGAGCAGCCACCCAGCTCGAAAAAATTGATATGCTCGATTTTGCCGATTTTGTGGCCATCAACAAAAGCGACAAACGCGGTTCGCAGGATGCCCTGCGCGATGTAAAAAAACAGTACCAGCGGGGCCATAACCTGTTCGACAAATCACCCGATGAGATGCCGGTATTTGGCACCATTGCCTCGCAGTTCAACGACAAGGGCGTGAATGAACTCTACTGCGCCATCATGAAACGGATCAACGACCAGTTGAAGGGCAGATTTACCGCAGGGGCAGCCAAACACAAGGATGCCGGTGAACGCATACAGATTATTCCGCCGGGCCGCGTAAGGTATCTGTCAGAAATTACCGACACTGTGCGTTCATACAACCGCTGGGCCGGGGCTCAGTCGCAGAAAGCTGCGGATTATCAGTCGGTATTAACCACCCTGGATATTGTGGCCAAAGACGCTAAAGACGAAACCATTGCCGGCACACTCCGGGCCAAAGCAGATGAACTGAAAAAGACCCTTGATCAGCAAACCATCGGAATCATTGAAACCTGGCCCGCAAAAAAAGCGGGCTATCAGGCTGGTACGTTCACGTATAAGGTTCGTGGAAAAGATATTTCGGTTGAAACATTTACACAATCGCTTTCGCACCTCCGCATACCCAAAATAGCCCTGCCATCCTACAAAGGCTGGGGCGATATAGTAAAATGGAACCTTCGCGAAAATGTTCCCGGCGAATTCCCCTATGCTGCCGGTGTTTTCCCGTTCAAGCGCGAAGAAGAAGACCCCACACGCATGTTTGCCGGTGAGGGCGGACCCGAACGCACCAATAAACGCTTTCATTATGTTTCGAAAGGGATGCCTGCCATCAGGCTCTCCACTGCGTTCGACTCAGTAACGCTTTATGGCCGCGATCCTGACCGCAGGCCGGATATTTACGGCAAAATAGGCAATGCAGGTGTATCCGTCTGCTGCCTCGACGATGCCAAAAAGCTGTATTCAGGTTTTGATCTGGCCGATTCCAAAACATCGGTATCGATGACCATCAACGGTCCGGCTCCGGCCATGGTAGGCTATTTTATGAATGCTGCCATCGACCAGCAATGCGAAAAATACATACATGAAAATGGCCTGGATGAAGAGGTTACGCGTAAAATCGACAGCATTTACAGGGATCGTGGGGTAGAACGGCCAAAATATCAGGAAGAGCTTCCCGAAGGAAACAACGGGCTTGGGCTGTTTCTGCTGGGGATTACAGGCGATCTGGTGTTACCTGCCGAAGTTTACAACCGTATCAAAGCCGACACCATCTGCCGTGTGCGTGGAACAGTGCAGGCCGATATCCTGAAAGAAGACCAGGCGCAGAATACCTGCATTTTCTCAACCGATTTCAGCATTAAAATGATGGGCGATGTACAGGAATATTTTATCCTGAACAACATCGGTAATTTCTACAGTATTTCAATTTCAGGCTATCATATTGCCGAAGCCGGTGCCAATCCGGTTTCACAACTCGCCTTCACGCTGGCCAACGGCTTTACTTTTGTTGAGTATTATCTTTCAAGAGGCATGAAGATCGACGATTTTGTACCCAATTTCTCTTTCTTCTTTTCAAATGGCATCGATGCTGAATACTCGGTGCTGGGCCGAGTAGCACGCCTCATTTGGGCCAAAGCCATGAAGATTAAATACGGAGCCAACCCCCGCAGCCAGATGCTTAAATACCATATTCAGACCTCGGGGCGCTCACTGCACGCGCAGGAAATTGACTTTAATGACATCAGAACCACCCTGCAGGCATTGTATGCCATTTATGACAATTGCAATTCACTTCATACCAATGCCTACGATGAGGCTATCACAACCCCCACAGAGGAATCGGTTCGCAGAGCCATGGCCATACAGTTAATCATTAACCGTGAATTAGGTCTGGCAAAAAACCAAAATCCGCTACAGGGGGCGTTTATTATCGAGGAACTTACTGATCTGGTAGAAGAAGCTGTGATGGCCGAATTTGACCGCATTACCGAGCGCGGAGGCGTTTTGGGCGCCATGGAGACCATGTACCAGCGAAGCAAAATCCAGGAAGAATCGCTTTATTACGAAACACTGAAGCATACAGGTCAACTGCCTGTTGTGGGTGTAAACACCTTCCTTTCTTCAAAAGGTTCGCCTACCATCCTGCCGGGCGAAGTTATCAGGGCAACACCTCAGGAAAAGGAATACCAGATTGGAATGCTCGATAACCTGCACAGCATGTGGGCTCCCGAATCGGCTAAAGTGCTTGATGAACTGAAGTTAAAGGCAATCCACGGAAAAAATATGTTTGAATCATTGATGGAAGTTACCAAATACTGCAGCATCGGACAGATAACTTCAGCCTTGTTCGGCATAGGTGGGCAGTATCGGCGAAATGTTTAATTATTTTTGCAAACCAGTAAACCTATATAAAACAGAATTGTTACATATATAAATCCAATATCAAAGAACAAATGGAAAATTCGCAGATTCCCCGGCAGCAAAGGATACTCGTGGTAAACCCCCGTACATGCTTTACAAAAGTTGCCATTTATGATGAAAACAAACTGGTTTATCTCAACAAGATACAGCATTCTCCAGATGAATGCCGCAAATATGAACGAATCATTGACCAGTATGATTTCCGCAGGGAAGCCATTTTAAAAGAACTGAGGAATGCTGATTTCGATACATGGCGCATTACGGCCGTTGTGGGAAGGGGTGGAATGCTCAAGCCTGTAAAATCAGGTGTTTATGAAGTTAATGAAAAACTGAAATACGACCTTATCCATTCACCAACAGGCGAAGACAGTGTAAATCTGGGTGCGCTGCTGGCTGACGATCTGGCCCGTAGTGTTGAAAATGCTAAAGCCTATATAGCCGACCCGATTGTGGTTGACGAAATGGATGAAGTTGCTAAAATTGGCGGTCATCCCGATTTCCCGCGGAAAAGTGTTTTTCATGCACTGAACCAGAAAGCTGCGGCCCGCAAATATGCCAAATCAATTCTGAAAAAATACGAAGACATCAACCTGATTATCGCTCATATGGGTGTTGGTATTACAGTCGGAGCCCATTCAAAAGGCAGGGTAATTGATGTAAATCAGGGATTTG
Organism: uncultured Bacteroidales bacterium; assembly: GCA_964550695.1. GTDB lineage: Bacteria > Bacteroidota > Bacteroidia > Bacteroidales > TTA-H9 > CAZKCK01. The sequence continues at coordinate 4,555 of CAZKCK010000073.1, forward strand.
ACGGTACTGGCCCCTTTTCACCAAAACGCAGCGGTACACTGCCGGCCGGTGATCTGGTACGAATGTGTTTCAGCGGACAATATACACAGGAACAGGTTCTCCGCAGGGTGATGGGAGAAGGTGGACTAATGGCATGGTTTGGTACCGAAGATCTTTCACTGGTTGAAACCATGGCATTTGAGGAAGGCAGCGAAAAGGCACGGTTGGTGTTTGAAGCCATGGCCTACAATGTGGCCAAGGAAATCGGTTCGCTCTACCCTGTGCTGAACTGCGATGTTGATGCAATCATACTTACCGGTGGAATTGCAAACAGCCACAGATTTATCGAATACATCATCAACCGTGTTAAGAAGATGGCACCCGTAATGGTTTACCCCGGTGGTGATGAAATGGAAGCCCTTGCCATGAATGTGCTGGAAGTCCTGCGCGGACACAAAGTTGCGCATGTGTATGAATAAATAATTGTAAAAGCGCATACCCTGAACCTGAAATAAATGAGCTTGCCGGTCACCCGAAGGGCACCTGGCCCCAATGTGTGAATCATGAAAAATGTGCATTTTTAGCTATTTGCACATGCCGGAAATTGCGTATTTTTGTATGAATCAGATTAAAGTCTTTTATGACATTATTTTGATTGCTCTCCTTAATTTACAATCATTAAAATCAATCACATATGGACGAAAAGAGCATCAAGGGAACACGGACTGAGCAAAATCTGCTCAAAGCCTTTGCCGGTGAATCGCAGGCAAAAAACCGTTACACTTTCTTCGCCAAAAAAGCCAGAGAAGAAGGATATGAACAGATAGCTGCATTGTTTGAAGAAACTGCCCGTCAGGAAGAAACCCACGCCAAACAGTTTTTTAAATTCCTCGAAGGTGGCATGGTGGAAATAACTGCCATGTATCCTGCAGGTAAAATTTCAACAACTGCCGAAAACCTGCTGGCTGCTGCCAATGGCGAAAACGAGGAATGGACTGAGCTTTATCCTGAATTTGCCAAAATTGCCGAAGAAGAAGGATTTAAAGCCATTGCCGTAAAATTCAAAGCCATTGCCAAGGTAGAAGCTGAACACGAAAAGCGTTACCGTAAACTACTTGCCAATATTGAAGGTGGTGAAGTATTTAAAAAGAAAAAGAAAGTCAGATGGGTATGCCGTAAATGCGGTTTTGTACACGAAAGTGAGAATGCTCCGCAAAAATGCCCCGCATGTGACCACCCGCAAGCTTATTTCGAAGAAATGGCTGAGAATTATTGATATACGATTATTTATAGCAGAAAAGCCGGAACTGTTCTCTGGCTTTTCTTGTTTTGGCCCGTTTTAGTGATAAATATCTTTTTAGTTCAAATTCGGCCACGGCTACGATCCTGATTTGAAGAGAAATCATTTCGGATTGGAGCGGCCTTCTAAAAATGGCGTTTTAAACTTAAATCATCCACAAAAAAGCAAGAAGCCTCTATGAAAATTGAATTAATGGCTAAAAACGGCTACATATCCCCCACCCTTTTCCAGTTTAATCTTCAGTTTTGAGGTTTGGTCGGCCAATCGGGCCGTCTTCCGGTAATCGGCAGGATGCTTGTCAGCATTTATGCCGTCTTCCCAGATCATCCCTTTATAAACACCTTTCGGCAAAAAAGCCAGATCTATCTCAAACTCACGCGCTACATTATTGGTCATGGCACCAATGTACCAGTTTTCGCCTGATCTGCGCGCTATCACCACATATTCACCGGCTTTGGCTTCCAGAGCAATGGTCGTATCCCACACTGAAGGTACCGGTCCCAAAAACTCCATGGCATCAGCTTCTTTGCGGTAATTACTCGGATTGTCGGCCAGCATTTGCAATGGGCTTTCAAACACTACATACTTCGCCAGTTCATGGCAGCGTGTCCCCAGGCCCATCGGCTGACTCCAGCGTGGTTTATAACTCTGTTCATTGTCATTGAGCATGGCACCGGGCGTATAATCCATGGGGCCCGCCACCTGACGGATAAACGGAAGTATCAGATGATGGTCAGGATTGGCTTTGTTGCTCCATTTATTCTGCTCAAGCCCGCAAACACCTTCAAACGAAATAACATTGGGGTAGGTACGCTGCAAACCCGTTGGTTTATAGGCACCATGAAAATCAACCAACAAATGATATCTGGCAGCCATTTCTGCCACACGGTAATAATAATCTACCATCCACTGGTCATCGCGTTGCATAAAATCAACTTTCAACCCC
>CAZKCK010000073.1:6879-17420 GCA_964550695.1 uncultured Bacteroidales bacterium
GTCACAACCATCACCCTCCACGGGAAACTGCGTGTACCTTTGGTTTTGGCCAGAAAATCAGCGTATTTCTCAACTTTAACGTCGCGGTCAGAGGTTTGCTTTACCTCAGCAGGATATCCGGGGAATTTGCCGCTCAACCCTTTCTTATCAGGGGTTCCTTTCAGAAACATGCCGGGATAATCTTCAAGATCTGACTCAGAAATATAAATTTTAGAACCGTTCAGCATATCAACCAGCGTGCCGGTAGAGCAAAACCGCTCAGGGGTTATTTCGGATACCGGAATATACAGATACTCGCGCTCCTGGTGTGAATACATGCTCTTTTCTTCAGGGAACCATATTTTGTAATCGGCCGGAAAATTGAAAGTCACATCTTCATTATCGATCTGAATAGTATTTTTAAATGAAGTTTTCCAGCGATAAGCTATTCCGTCATCATAAGCCCTGAATTCGATTGCCAGATTACCTTTGAAAGTGATGGTAAGCTCATTGTAAACATCACGGATTTGCCGGAATTTTGTCGGGACAATAACTTCAAGCATTTCATCGGCCTTTTTTGTAGTGGTTTTCAATACTTTGAAGACATCCTTGTTTGTTGCATTTTCATTCACGTATAAATGAACGGGTGATGAGGCAATGATTTCCTGACCGTTAAGCAATGCTTTGAATGAAACCGTATTGCCACAGCTAATTTTTGCCTGAATACTGCCTGAGGGTGATTTGATGCTAAATTCCTTATCAGCACCGTACACCACTGATGCACACAAAAGAATCACAGATAAAAAAAATGTTTTCATGGTTTGTAAGTTTGGTGCAAACATACAGAATTGGCCTGAATGTATCAGAAAATACGATGGAGAATAATTGCTAATTTTGCCGCTCATTCAATTGAAGTTACTTACCTGCTCATGTTCAAGAGGATCGAAGGATTATCTCAACCCGCTGCAAGGCTCACTTTCAGGATACATATGGCCTATTCACTGATTGAAGGGGTGATATTGGGCGTGTTGGCACTGAATGAACTGGTGTTTCTGAAAAGTCTGCATGGTTCCAATTACATGATGGGTGTTTTGTTCCAGTTCAGCATGCTGGTTTTCCTGCTGATGATTTTCATCAACGAATGGATGAACCATGTAGCGAACAAGGGCAGAATGCTCCGTATTACAGGCTGGGTCACCCGCGGACCACTCATACTGCTGATGTTTTTCCCCTCAGGTACCCTTTTCAATGAACATGCCTGGTGGCTGCATTACATCTTCCTTGCAGTCTTTTTCGTTTATTATCTTGGCAATACCATCATCTTTCCAACCATCAACCTGTTTCTGAAAACTGCTTATTCGCACAGCGATTTCGGTCGGTTTTACAGTTATTCACAATCGCTCAATAAAATTGTAATGATGGTGATTACGCTGGTTTATGGCATTTTGCTGGATATCGATCCGTTTGCATTCAGATGGGTATTTGCCGTTTGTGCAGTGCTGGGAGTTGCCTCAACCATCTTGTTGTCATACATTCCTTACACACCCGAACCATTTATTCAGAACAGGGGAACATATTTCAGCGGGGTGATGAAGACCACGCGCAAAATGTTCAGTATTCTCAGGGATAACAGACCATTTCTACATTTCCAGATAGGTTTTATGATTTATGGGTTTGCCTTTATGATTTCATTTACGGTCATCAACATCTTTTTCAGCGAAGGCCTGCATATGAGCTACACCAGTGTGGCTTTTTACAAGAATGCCTATAACCTGCAGGCAATACTCATGCTGCCGATGTTCGGCAGTATGCTCGGCCGTATTGATCCCAGGAAGTTTGCCGCCATCACCTTTGCCTCGCTGATGTTCTACAATATTTTTCTGATAGTGACTGAACATTTCCCATCGGGAACTGAAATAGCCGGTGTAAGCATATATTATTTTCTGATAGCGGCTTTTTTGTTTTACGGTGTTTTTGCCGCCACCATGGGATTGCTGTGGAGCATTGGCTCGGCGTATTATTGCAAACCCGGTGAAGCCTCCGACTACCAGAGCCTGCATTTGTTTTTAACGGCGGTAAGGGCCATTTTTGCACCGGTTTTCGGAGTCATGATTTATGAATGGCTGGGATTTACCGGCACCTTCGCCACTGCCGCCTTTTTACTGCTGGCTTCGGTGCTGTATGTGATGTGGTCGTATAAATATGGGGATGTGAAGATTTGAAGATATGAGATAATGTGCTCATGTGCTTATGTGCTCATGGGAACCAACAACATTGGAATTTTGAATTAGTAATTTTTAATTTTTAATTAAGGCCCAATAATTGGGATTGGGGTTTTGTATCGCGAGGGTCTTCAATTAGCACACCAGCACATTAGCTAATTGTCAGCACATTTCCACATTGGCATATTTTCAAATTCAGCAGGTTCTTAAATGAGCACATGAGCACACCGGTACACCAGCACATTAATTTGGTTGTTATTCGAAAATAATTCAATGGCAAAGCTTTGGAGAACCAAAGAAAAACATTACTTTTGCAGTCCGTTTTTAATTAAAGCGGAAAGTGTAATTAACTATTTAATAATCAAATTAATGAAAAACCAGTACGAAGCCGTTTTCATTATGACTCCCGTCTTGTCTGATGAACAGATGAGGGAAACGGTAAGCAAATTCCACAATTATCTGGTGGAAAAAGGTGCTGAAATAGTGCACGAACACAACTGGGGCCTGCGCAAACTCGCCTACCCGATCCAGAAGAAATCATCAGGTTTTTACCACCTGATTGAGTTCAAAGCTGAAGGTACACTGATCATGGATCTCGAAATCACCTTCAAACGTGATGAGCGGATTCTACGTTTTCTTACCGTTTCACTTGATAAACACGCTATTGCTTATAATGAGAAAAAGCGTGCAGCCAAGAGCGAAACAACTACTCAAAATCAGTAACCTTAAAGCTTTAAAACCATGGCACAGGGAAATTCAGACATTAAGTATCTAACCCCGATAGCGGTTGATACCAAAAAGAAAAAGTACTGCCGCTTTAAGAAAAGCGGAATCAAGTACATCGACTACAAAGACGAAAACTTCCTGCTGAAGTTTGTAAACGAGCAGGGAAAAATCCTTCCACGCAGGGTTACCGGAACCTCGCTGAAATATCAGCGTAAAGTTGCCCAGGCTGTTAAAAGAGCGCGCCACATTGCATTGATGCCTTACGTTGCTGATTTACTTAAATAAGGAGGAAAACACAATGGAAATTATTTTGAAACAGGATGTGCTCAATCTGGGCTACACAAACGAAATTGTTACCGTTAAAAACGGTTATGGCAATAACTACCTTATTCCTCAGGGACTTGGAATTCTTGCAACTGTAACCAACCGCAAAATTTTAGCTGAAAACGTTAAGCAGAAAGCTTTTAAAGAACAGAAAGTTAAAATGCAGGCAGAAGGAATTGCAAAGAAACTCGACGGTATCACCGTAAAGATCGGCGCAAAAGCTTCAGGAACCGGCAAAATTTTCGGTTCAGTGAATGCACTGCAGATTGCAGAAGCTTTAAAAGAGCAGTTTAAAATTGAAATCGACCGTAAACGCATTGCCGTTGATGGTGAATCAATTAAAGACCTCGGAACCTATCAGGCAAAGGTTAATCTCCACAAAGAAGTAAAAGTGCAGATTGCCATTGAAGTATTTGCTGAATAAATTTCATTTCAGATACAGAATCCCGTCCTGATTCAGGGCGGGATTTTTTTTAAGATGTTAAGCAAAGCACACATAAGCCGTATAAAAGCACTTCACCAGAAAGCTTTCAGGATTGAAGCCGGACTGTTTATTGCCGAAGGCGAAAAACTGATGGAAGACCTGCTGAATTCCGGGATGGAAGCAGTGGAAATATTCATGCTCGAAGCAGCTTTCCGCCGTTCTGCTGACCGGTTGCCGGATGGGGCAGGCATATTCACCGTTGGCATTGGTGAAATGGAGAAAATCACATCTTTATCAACCCCGTCACCGGTTATGGGCATCTTCAGAATGAAAAAAACCGGTGGATTTAACCCCGATTGCCTGAAGAATGAAATCGTATTGGCTCTGGATGAAATACGTGATCCCGGAAATCTGGGAACCATCATCAGAACAGCCGATTGGTTTGGAATTAAACATATTGTTTGTTCCCCGGGTTGTGTGGAACTGTACAACCCCAAAGTTGTGCAATCAACGATGGGTTCACTTGCACGCGTTGATGTATTCTATACTGACCTGCAAAGCTTATTAACAAATATTCCGCAATCAGTACCGGTGGTTGGAACCTTGCTCGAGGGCGAAAATATCTATACTACCAAACACGTTCATAATGGCATTGTAATCGTTGGAAATGAAGCACATGGAATTTCTGATGCATTGAAGCCGCTCATCACTTCCAAATTATTTATCCCGCCAAAATGTACGGTTACAGGGTCAAGACCAGAATCGTTGAATGCCTCGGTTGCTACAGCCATTGTACTTTCAGAAATATTCAGGCAACAAAATTTTAGCTGAGGTGTTGTAATAGCACAAATTAAATGAAATGACACTTAAGTTAATCCTTATATCAATCGTTTTTCTGGCCATCGCCATGGCTGGCATTGGCATCAAAATACTCATACAGAAAAACGGGCAGTTTAAAAAATCGTGCAGTTCTGCAGATCCATCGGGCCGCAGGATAGGTTGTTCATGCGGTGGGGATGGCGACGACAGTTCATGTGAAAATTATCAGGTACATCACGGGTCATCCAATTAACAATCCCAATTCTCAGAACGATTCAAGCTGATAGGTTCCGGAGCACTCACTCTGCGACCAGCATTTTTTCAATGGCGAGATAATCAGACTGATTTCAAAAGCCTTATGGTACAAACCCGTATTTGTCTGATCCTTCAGCGCAAAATCATAACTGACTTCTATATCGGCTGACAGGGTTTTATCATTGCTGCCATAAATCCGGAATCCACCCGAAGCAGCCAGATATTGACCACTTTTGTATGCCAGGCCAACCCTGAGCCTGTCAAAATTCCCCCAGTGCCTGCGGTAAAGAAATGCTGCACCAGCCTGATAGTTACTTTCTCCTTCATACATATACAAAACTCTGGGAATAATTCCGATGCGGCTGTTAACTTCAATCAGATAAGAAGCATGTGCATGAATTTCTTTGCCGGGCAACTGATCACCCGCCGGCATTCTGTATTCCCGTTTCATGTGGTAAATTCCTGCCCCGATCATAAACCTGTATAGCTGGTCTTCTTTCCAGCAGTCCATCAGGCCTGCCCCGAACAATATTCCTGCATTGTAATCAAAATGAAGCCGGTAGGGTCTTCCCGGCAGCACCATCGAATCGGGTGATGTGTTATACAATGCCGAGGTTACAGGATAATACCCGGCACCCTCAAAAACCCCCGGCTGAACTCCAATGGAAATCACGGTTTGCTTTCCGGGCCGGTAATGCAATGCAATTGAACCATAGGCTGATACGAACTGATGCCATGCATAGGGTGAATTCCTCCATTCACTGCCCAGTCCGATGCCAAAACTCAACGGCGTATTGTCTTCAACCACAAGCCCATATCCCTTATATTTATTGTTAAGTTGGAACCTGTATTCAGCAAAAATCATTTTCGTGCTATGCGTCAGCGTTGTATCGAATGCCTTTTGTTGTAAAAGCCCGGTGATTCTCCATTTCTCAGGGCTCAGGCCCGTAAGTGCCGGATTCAGCATCATCTGGGCACGGTAATACTGTGAATAGAAGACCGGTTGTGCCAAAAGACTGTCAAAGGCTACAAGGCATATTACTGACAAAATAAAAAACCTTAAACTACGCATAGTTGAATTATTGGGTATACCTCATTAACGCTGAAAGTAACGGAATGGTCTTTTAAAAATTGAAAAATCCCGGAAACCCGGGATTAAAGATCAGAATTTATTTTTTCTTTTTATTCAAATCGAGAACCTTTTTGGTACCCGGCGGATTTGTTGAAGTCTTCTTAGTTTTTGAAACCGCGGGTGTTTTGGTATTTACGGGGTCTGACTTACCAAGTTTGAATTTCTCTATCTTATCAAGTTCCTGTTCATACAGCCTGACCTTGCCCATCTTTTCTTCATACTGCCCCTTGGAAATTCTTCCGGATTTGTAAGCCTGTTCAAGTTTTAATTTCCCATGTTCAAGACGTTGTTTTGCAGATGCCGGATCTTTAAGCGCGCTCTGATAATCCTCTTCTGTAATTCCGAGGGCCTTTAAATCGGGCTTCGGGTATTCAGCTTTTTTTGAAATGGCATTTGTACCACCTGTTTTTGCAGTGCCACTTCCTTTGGGATCTCTTTTAAAGGGGCTGTTCACAGGATTTGTTTTAGGATCTTCCTTAATCCCTTTGGCTTTCCGTTCAGCATCCGCCTTTTTGGCTGCTTCAAGCTTTTTAAGCATTTCATCGTAATTTTTTGGCTTTTCACTGCCAGAATTTACAGTGGTAACCTTTTGCGTCTGTATAGCTGATGATGTAGCCTCATTGGTTGGTTTTACATCTTTCTTTTGCTCAGTAGTCTTTGATTTTGAAGGCGCTGACTCACTTTGTGAGAAAACATTTGAGTAATAGCTGCTGACTCCGGCCATTAAGAGAATAAGAATAAATTTCTTCATTTTGTTTGAATATTTCAGGATAAACATTTAAAAATTGCTGCGGTTCAAATTTAGTTAAAATAGCGCTTCTCGTCAGCTAATTTCGTGCCACAACCATTCATCAGAACGGGCCACCCGGTCGCTCCCCTCCCATCATGGGTGGCGGGCCATCATGACGGTCATGGGGAGGGCGTTCCCCGGAGCCTTCAGCTCCATCACTTCTGAAATGTTTTATTTTATAAGTAAAGGTGAGCATGGCATAACGGTGAAGAAGATTTGAATCAGAATCTTCAATATATGAACTGGTTACGGTTCTTTGTACAGCTTTATTCTGATCAAGGATATCATTCACACTCAGCCTGATTTCAGCACGGTTGTTGGTTAAGAATTTTACCCCAACTGCAGCATTCCATAACATAAAATTCTGATTGTAACCATCTGATAATCCTGTATAATACTGATGACTTAAATTATTCTGAACAAAGAATCCCTTGTAAAAGTTCCAAAAGAAATTCAGGCGTGAATTCTGGTTAAAGTAGTTATTGTTCAGCGATGTTTGAAGCGTGTTCGACACAAACGAGAGTGCTGATTGTGAAGAAAGTGTGAAATCAATCGAAGGGCTGATATTGCTCGAAATTACCAATCCAATATTTATTGCCGGTGCATTTGAATAATTTGTTTGTGAATTCACAACGCCCGGTGTGCGCGTGTAACTGGCGCCCACACTCAGATTTATGTTCATTTTGAGCGAATCAAGCGGGATTCCGACCGTGGTATAAGTCCTTAAATTAACGTACCCGTCAAGGTTAACGGGTAAAGTAAGCATTGCCCCTGCCGGTAGGTTTATTCCGCCTATGATGGTGTCATTTTGTGTATTGAATGTGCTGGTTGCTATGTAGTTGTTGGTGAATTGCCCGTCAGCCATTACAAAGAACATTCTGTTTCTGTCAATTGCAGAAGAAGAATAACGGGCCATCAGTTGATGCGTATAATCCTGCTGCAGGTCAGGATTGCCTGACGACAATTGCAATGGATTGGTATTGTTTATTACATTCTGCAACTGATCAATTGAAGGGGATTTTGTGCGTGTACGATAGAAAAAACGAAAATTCTTGCCTTTCACCGGTTTATAGCTGTACTGAACATTGGGAAGCAAGCTGTTAAATGATTTTTCGAGATGAAGTATCCATGGAAATTCCTGATTTTTATTCAGATCAGAACGTTCCCAATCCAGACCAAAACTCAAATTAGATGTCTCAATCCGGTATATGTATGTCAATCCGGCACGCTGCGATGTGTAGCCGCTTTTAAATGTGTTTGAGTAGGCGGTATCAAGCGGAAAGACCCCGTTCACCGGTTGAATCTGATTGTAGGTAAGCTTATCTGATTTATTGTCCTGGTAGGCTATACTATAACCTAACATGATACTGCCGGCCTTGCTCACAGGCTCTGTGTATGATACAAACCCCGACATGCTGGTGGTGGTTTTGTCACGCGTGCCCTGCTGATTTGTTGTATCTGATTTAGGAGCCGCACCAAAAAATTCCGAAGATGATATCAGTGCTGATGTACCATTGTTGTTGTTCAGGCCGCCATTCAGTGTAATTGAAAATGTGCGTCCGGGTTTCAGGAACCTGTGCCTGAATAACAGTTCATTGTTGATGTTTGAACCCTTTAAATCTGATTCAGTGTTGTTTAAAGTTTGGCTTTTCAGTATGCCCTTATTCACCGTTTCGCCTGAAAGGCTGCCTGAACCAGTATTTGACTGAAGCGAAATCCGTGGGCGGTATTGAATCGAGTTAAGGGAATCAATTTTATAGTCAATTTTAAGATTGATCCGGTGATTCGTATTATTCTTTATCGAAGTATTGCTTTCATTGTAAAACTGGCCGGTATTCCCCGGCAAAATGTAGGTGCGTGTAATTTCTTGAATCGATGTATTCTTGCTGTCATTAAAGAAGTAACTACCAGATATTTCAAGCTTTTCGCCCAGCTTACCCGAATAATTTAATCCAAATGCATTTGTAGTCGAAACTCCGTTACTTTGGTTAACCAGAAAATTTCCCATATCACCACCGGGGCCTCCCTGACGGCCACCACCACCGCCGCCACGACTTCCGCGGCCACCACCACCACTCATTGCACCCACAAGATCCTCTGGCGAAAAATTCTGTTCGTTTATATTATTCGTTTGTGCCAGAATCGAAAACCGCTGATTATTCCTGAATATATTTACCTGTCCGCCAGCCTTATACCGGCTGTCAGTACCATATCCTGCATAAGTATTGCCAAAACGGCTGTTCTTCATATTTGGCCTTGTAACAATATTCATGGTTTTGATGGTATTGCCATCATCTACACCTGTAAACTGTGACTGCTCCGACAACTGATCAAAAATCTGAATTCTGTCAACTACTTCTGACGGGAGATTTTTGAGTGTTGCACTCGGATCATCACCAAAAAAAGGACGACCATCAACCAAAACCTGCTTTACATCTTCACCATGAGCTTTAACTTTGCCATCCTGCACCACAACTCCGGGCATTTTCTGAATCAGGTCCTCAGTGGTGGCATCGGGTTGTGTTTTATAGGATGAAGCCGAGAACTCGGTCGTGTCGCCCTTTACTGCCGTCGCTGGGGCAGCGGCTGTAACCTGTATTCCGCTCAGGTTAACATCGTCAAACTGCAGCGCGATATTCCCCATATCAAACTCTGTTTTTTTGAGATCAATTGTTGATTTAAATGATTTATATCCAATATAAGATACTATTACCTGGTAACTGCCCTGTTCCACATCTTTCAGTATAAAACTCCCATCAGCTCCTGAAATTCCTGCCCGTACAGTTGAATCAGAAATTCTGATCAGCTCAATATGAGCCCCTGAAAGGGATTTTCTGCTTTGACTGTCAGTTATATTTCCGGTCACACCTGCTGACTGCCCGAAAATGCGGCTGACTAATAATAGAAAAATCCCAAGTAAAATTCTAGTTTTCATAGGTTAGTTTAACTTACTGCAGTATTTTGACAGGCTTGAAGCAGTTAAGTTTAACAGCATCAGGAATTAATTTGGAGTTGGTTTATCCGCTGGCCAAATTCACTCCGTCAGAAATGTAAAATTGATAGAATCACCTGATTGGCGCATTCAGTGATAATTGCAGGCTGCTGTTACGTATTGGTGATCCAACATTATTTTTCAATACGTTTAATACACCCTGATAATACGCCAGATTAATATTCACCCCGTCTTTACCGAATTTATAAGACAACATACTGGTGATACCGGCATCAATTTTATGATAATCAGATGTGTAGGACTTTTTTAAAAGCAAATCATTTTTTTCTGAAAGTGTTGACTTGAACTGATCAAAAACAAGTGTCAGCAGCGAGAATTGGGCACCGCCTTCAACATACAGGTTTCCGGCAATATTATACCTTACCAGTACAGGCAGGCTGAGATACTTAAACTTACGGCTTACAGTGGCATTTGCATTGAGCGAATCCATGTTGCTGTTGCCGGTGAGATAAGGATTTAATCCTGACGTACCCTGATCAGAAAGAGCAAGAAATTCGATGTGCAATGATGTTTTAGGTTTTACCCTGAAATAAAAATACGAACCCAGTTTGAGGCCGGCCATAGGACTACCCGTTGTAAGGTTTTGCTGAATAGAATAATTACTGCCCAGCGTTATTCCGAATTCTGTTTTATCGTTGTTTAACTTTTCCCCAAAAAAGAGGCTTAGAAGTATTTGGGATTTAACCTGAGAAGTAAAGCAAAGAAAAACAAATAAAAGCAGCAAACTTTTATAACATATAGAAACTGTAAATAATATCTTCCGGGCAAATAAGTAACTTAAATTCATATAATTGATTTAACCGCATGCTGTGATGCTGCTCTGTGGTTTGATTCATTGAATGGGATAGCAAAGGTAG
>CAZKCK010000074.1:0-17345 GCA_964550695.1 uncultured Bacteroidales bacterium
TAAACTAACCAGCAATGATTTCGGGAATTAACCGAAGAATGTCACCATCTTTAACCCCTGCATTTGAAAATGTTTGGTCATCCACAAGTTGCTTTCGTGTGGCCTGATGATGAAGTTTATAACTTAATAGCATTCCTCCTGTCGCATCGAACTTAGGGTAATTCAACCTTTCAATCAACAAAACAATAATCCTTTTAACCTGGACATCATCAGGAACTTCAACTATTTTTTTCTTATTCCCGGTTGCATCCCAAATTTCAATATTTATATATGCCATTGTATTTTGTATTAATATGAGACACTCAAATTACATTTTGCTGAATCGGTGGCGGTAAGTCTATCTGCGAGTCGTGACGATCCAAAACTCCCAGGTGTAAATCATATTACTTTTAAAATATTCGGTACCAATGGCCGGAATTACTCCTGGGGCTGACGCTCTATATGTGAAAGATCCGGGTGAGATTGTTATAGTTCGTTTTTCATTGGGACTAATTGAATAAAAAGATGAATTTAATTTTAAGGTTAAAATCAAATCTGTTTTGTTATATATTTCAACGTCAGGATTGTAAGAGGTGGTTTCACCACTCGGAGTAAACATGCCTTTTTCGCTCTCTTCTACTAGTTGTCCAATCTTTACAAAGCTCTTGTGAATAAATCCTTCTTTGTTTGTTTCAATATTAATAATATCATAAAAATCATTTTCCGTTTCAAGAGAAACAATGAAGACTTCACTCCCAAGCTTAAGAGATTTTATAATGGATGCGTCAATATTTGGAGATTCACGAAAGTTTACTTGCGCTGTTGTCCATCCTAAATAAGATTGGGCATAAGTGAAAAAAGAAAGAAGGCAGAGGGTCAATAAAATGAATGTTTTTTTCATGGTATGTCGATTAACCATTGCTGTGAAAAATCATTAAACAAACCCGATGCTTATTTAAAGACTTGTTGTTGAGAACGGGCAGTAAAGTTAAAATATTAACAACACTAACGCACGGTTGACCATAATTTATAATGAATCAAAAGTTTTTCCTGCTTTTCACTTCAATTAAACCCTTTTTTATTCAAAATCAGTATCATAGTAAATTGAAATCGTCAATAGTCTTTATATCCCCATCCCTCATCATTTACTTGGGGTTGTCGATTGAAAGCATTAAAACCACATAACGAGTATCAATTTTTATCACTTTAACCCAAATAATTTAATCATACTAATTGTAACTGTCTTATGAACTCGATACTATGGCATTTAGGAAGTGGTTATGGCATTGACCTCGTATATAATGTAAGATTAGTCCATAATAGTAATAACGGGTCTTTTCGGTGAACAATTTTTCAACTCCATACCCGTTATTATTTTAAATTCCTCATATTGCATGAGAATGGACAGGCCGGACACCTTAACCAGTCTTCGCCGGAGCAATCTGACCACCTCTCCTTGTTGATTGACAAAAAGACAAAAAAAAAAAAAAAAATCGGCAGAGGGTGGTCAAGAACTCCGATTTTTCCATTTTAACCTCTTTTACAGGCGTTTCTGTAACCATCAGTTCGGTTATTGGCACACCCTTTTTTCTACCCAGTTTCTTTGGTCCAGCTTTTTCAACAACTTTTACTGCTGGCTTACGTCCTCTTTTTTACCTTGTGCTTTTTCTTTCCCCACAGGTTCCGCTTTTGCTGGGTTGGCACCCAGTTTCTTGAAAAGTTCTTGGATTTGGTTGATATACATTTGTGCTTCTTCCATTTCAGCAGTATAACTACTATTCTGTCCAAACTGGTCGGTTACAGGAGGAATGGAATATGCTTAAGAAGGCCATGAATTTAGCTACACCGTGATGGTGAAAAATCATAAGCCATTTCTTTTGCCCCATTAAATTTTTTATATTTGAGGGCCAAATTGATTAATCCGCAGGCTAATGAAAAATATTACAAGGAAAAAAAAATACTGTTTCATTTTTGAGAGCTTTCTGGCAACGTCTTTTGTATTCATTGTAATATGGCTTCTCGGAATGACGGTGTTCAACATCAAATTTTTCGACCCCTTTGAAAAAGCATTCGGTGACTTTCAATATACCGATGTCCTCTATTCAAAAATATCCGGACAGCAGAAGGCGCCTGACACAGGTATTGTATTGCTTTCTATTGACACACTCGACAGGAAAGAAATTGCCCAGTTACTTGAATCACTCTGCTTTTTCAAACCCAAAGTAATTGGCATTGATATTCTTTTCAATAAATTAAAAGACCCGGTCACTGATTCAATGCTAAAGGACCAGTTGCATAAATTCCCTGACCTGGTAACGCCCATGCATATTGAGGAAGGGCGGAGAAGGGATGTTTTATCCTCCCTGCATCCCTATTTTGGAAAACTTAAAAGTGGTCATGTTAATTTTATCGCCAATGATCCTCAACTTTCAACCCTTAGAACATTCTATCCTGTATTTTTTTCCGAAAGAGATACATTTTTCTCCTTCGCCGCAGAAATTGTAAAGCTTTACAATCCGGTTAAGTATGCAAAAATGAATCACTCCGGGAAAGAGTTAGTCATCAATTACAGGGGAAACAATGAGATGTTCCTGAACATCTCAGGCAGTGAAGCACTAAAGGATTCTGCAATCTTGAACACTGTAAGAGATAAAATTGTACTTGTCGGAAGTTACTATCCCAGTCGGGATGCACCTTATTCCATAGAAGACAAGTACTTTACACCACTGAATCCAAAAATCAGCGGCAGATCTGTTCCTGATATGTATGGCATCGTTATTCATGCCAACATAATTTCAATGATCCTGCATGAGGATTATATTTATGTAGTTCCTAAAATATTGGAATTTATTATTTCATTTCTGGCCTGCATCGCAATTATGATGCTTTTTATGGTCATGTATCACAATTATCATCCATGGTTTCCGCCAGGAGCAAAAGCGATCCAACTGCTCTTTGCTGTAATCCTGCTTTTTCTTGTGCTGTGGATGCATGACACAATTCGGATAAAATTCAACCCTGTACTGCTTCTTGCTGCCATTGTGCTTTCAGCGGAGATACTTTACTTTTATCATATGATCGCCAAAGTTTTATACGATTTAACTGGATTAAAGAGTTATCTGACAAAACCCCATACCACATAAAAATGACTGCATTGAAACCGCTTGCACTTGCTTTCATCTTCAACCTTTTCAGCGGGATGATCGCTGCGCAATGTTCAAGTTTTAAGGTATATTATGTTTCAGGCCAGGCGATACTTACTGTGCATGAAAAAAAATCCCGGGTAGTTCGAAACACCCTGTTAAACGCTGGATATATTTCTCTTTCCAAAAACTCACAGGTCATCCTCTACACTGACAAAAATCGCGTGGTTGTTCTTTCAAAACCTGGAACATATACTTTACAGCAACTTCAGATACAATGCACAAAAAATGAGACCACCTTCGTGGAGAGGTACCTGGAATACCTCCATGAAGAATTAAAAAAAGAAGCGCATGCCGGGGGGCAATGGGTTCATGCTTCTGTTGAAAGAGGTGAGAAAATTCAGATCGCCTTTCCGCCTGACTCATCATCGGTATTGAGCGGATTGACTACATTTACCTGGTTCAGAAGTTATAACTGCAAATCCTGTTATTTCACCCTCCTTGATTCAAAGTATCGTGTGATCACAATGGATACAATTAACAATGACACTGCACATACCCGAAGAATATCCCTTCCATCTCCTTTACCAGAATCACTATTCTGGTGTATAGACGATATGCCTGACTACCCGGAAAAATTCAAGCTGCACCCGTTTACGGTCGTTGACAGCACTGAAACAACAATGCAAACAGAGGGATTGATAAAGGAAATGAAAACTGCCGGGATTACAGGTGAAATGCAGGCTGTAACCCTTACCGGTTTCTTCCTGAAGGCTGGTTTGGTCACCAGTGCCTATCAAAACACCCTTGAAGGTATCCGGCAATTTCCCGATTCTATTCCTTTAAAGGAAATCATGGTTCTTTTCAAGAAAAAAATCAATCCGGTTTCGAGATAATATTTCATTACATGAAGTCCATTCTTAATAACTGCCTTTCTGTGAATTCAGGTAACCGCTACTTCCGAACACTTCTGACAGCTACTTTCTGGACGCCCCATTCTGTGGGTGTTAGAATTTCACCCCGGGTTCGGGTTCCGATATTAAACAATGAACTGTAACCGTTTTTGGCCCCCCTGGTCAGCACTCCAGGTTGATCGAAAGCTTCAGGATTAGGAATGGGTTCATTCGTAGCAAGCATGATATAGGTATCTATCCCTGCCGGTTCACTTACCACTACAGACCTTGGCCTGCCCAAAACAGTATAGGATAAAGGATCTCCATGCCGGTCAAGCGCCGGACCTCTGTTTTCTACATTTCCGCTGCGTGGAAAATACAACTTCATTTTTCCATTGTTATCAATAGCAAAGACATAGATGTATTTTTTCGTTTTATCCCAGTAATTGAGATTGGCTTCATCAGCCTCGAGGTAGAATCCCAACGTATCACCCAGGTTAACTTCGTCTTCCCTGGAGATAAACCGGTTCTGCGTCGCATCCTTTATTGCCAGCCTGAAAGGGAACGAGCCATCATCAGACGGGCCGGACAAAATGAGCCATGCCTTGATCTTGGCCATCCTGAGAGAAAACTCAGCCAGGCTGTCTGCAATGGCATTCTGTGCAGTTTCTCCCTCACCTAGTGCAAAATAGTTGGTGCGCAATGGCATGGTGTTGCTGAATGATGAATCACTGGTTGATATTTGCGGAATAAAATAAGCATATTCAAGTTTATCATCGACAAACCGCCCGGTCAGGAAGTACTGTGCGTTCGCGGGAACTGCTACTGCATCCACCGCGTTATCCTCCTTATATTTTGCCTTGAGTTCCAGTGCAAGTGCCTGTGTCGGGGGATAACTCACATATAGTCGTGATCCTCTTACCAGGTTTTTGATAATCATATTAACATCAGGTTTCCCCCCCATACTAACTACTTTATTATCTGGTAACCCCATATACCAACCACCCTCTGAAAAAAACACAGTGTGGGTAGGTATCTCCTTCACGGGATCCCTGACAATAGTAATCTTTTTATCTTGAGCTCTTTTATTCAATTCTTGGGCAATAGAAATCAACTGCGCCAGGGTGTATGTTGACGGCGGAATATATACTTTCAGATGGGCACCTTCCGGCAAGCACCACGATTTCAGTTCAAAAAGATCACCGGCAGTCACCAACTTGATATCCCCAACTGTCAGTTTTGCAGTACAGGTGCTAATTCCATCCACCTTTATTACCTCTACAGAGATGACGTTGTCTCCATTTTTACAGGTTAGTTCGCTGTTGGGATAGATACCTATAGCATATCCTCCCTGAAGAACCAATTCATCATTACCGATGCTCAATACAGCAGCCACCGTCTTTCCGGTCAGAGTCCCTTTTTCATAACCAAATAGTGTTTTCACTTTCCTCCCGTCGGTCGCAGCTAAAACCGGCTTCTGCGGCTTTCCGTTGTACTTTAAAATCGCACTGACACTTAAAAATATTTCTGTTGCTGAGGCATTTACAGGCAGCGAAGTCAGTGACTGTAAAAGAGCAATGGTAAAGGCACCGTGCGGATTTCCATTGTTATCAATCTGTTCACTTGCAAGTTCATCGTCCTGGGAGGCTGACATGATTAGGACCCCTCTTTGTTCGGGGGGAATGCACCTGGAGGCATCCATGGCATCATAAGAAGCATCCTCTGGAATATACCGTAACTTAGGAGGGGTAACGCTAACTCCGCCACGACCAATGGATCCACTGTGGCAGCAATCATACAAAACCGTCAGGATGACACCCTTATCAACGAATTTATTAAATGCAGCCGCCAATTCCTTGTCCCGGATATCTTTACCCCCAATATATGAATCTGCCGGCACCATACTTTCATCCTTTTGATCTTTCTCCTCCGATAGCGTGTTCTTCACCTGGGAACCGTGACCGGCATAATAGATCACAGCAATATCTTCGGCCTCCGACCGGGCTAGAAGATCATTAAACCCGTTCAGAATATTGTCACGGGTCGCATTGCTGTCTAACAACATTGTCAGGTTCTTTTTCAGAAATCCATACCTGGCTTCCAAAATCTGCTTGACCGATTGTGCATCGTTGGCGCAGCCATCAAGATTCATCCATCGCCCGGGTGCGTTTTTAGGATTATATTTGTCAATCCCGATAAGCAATGCCCGCAGGTTACCCTTGGCCACGGCATTTGTACATACTATAACCAGCAGGAACAGCGCAGTTATGTAAAATGCTCTTTTCATAAGATGAATGGTTAACGGTTTTTAAAATCAAAGATAGAAGAAATTATCATATTGATACTTATTAAATTAAACCTTACTTAACCATCATAAAAAAGTACTTATAAAATTATCACTAAAAATGATCGAGCTCCTAGCCCATGCCATAAACAAAAGTACCATTCAAGAACACCATTTCTCGGTTTTTCAAACAGGGGCTTTTATTTTTCTGACAAAGATGTTTTGCAGAATTTCGGGTTCGTTTTCAACAACAACGTATATAGGGTTTCTGATTTTGATCTCTACTTCAACCGACCTGATCTGATGTACAAAACCCAATGACCGCGTTATTATTTATGTTTCAGGGCATGGCATACTTGATAAAAACTTAGATTTCTATTTTGCAGCATATGATATGGATTTCACCAATCCCTCGCATAAAGGTATTGGGTTTGAAGAATTGGAATCATTGCTTGAAAGCATTTCTTCTCAAAAAAACTGTTCCTGATGGATGCATGCCATTCCGGAATGGTGGATCAGGAAGAAGTGACTGACGGGAACTTTGCACCATTGAAAACTGAAAAGAGTCCGGAAGTTACCATCTATTCTGGGAAAGGAGCTGAATTAATCACAGAATTAAACCTCCTGCAAGTCAGTCCGGATTTGACCTGATGCAGGAACTCTTTTCGGGTTTTAACAGAGGTTCTGGGGCCGTGATCATCTCTGCAGCTGCAGGAAACAGTTATGCCCTTGAATCAGACAAATGGAATAACGGAGTTTTCACCTATTCTGTCATCCATGGATTGGCCAGCAAGAAGGCGGATGACAATATTGATGGGAAAACTCTCTAATGGAATTAACAAATTACGCCATTGACAAGGTCCAGATACTACCCGGAGGCCGGCAAAAGCCGACTTGCCGCCAAGATAATGTGGAGTTTAATTGGAATATTTGGAAAATAACATGATTATTAACAAAAACATATCATTTGAAAACAATAAAATGTAATTTTGGTTCTTATTTTTGCTGATACCCACGGAAACCATTGGACGTACAAATGAACAAACAGATTGTTTCAACCTGATTTGCTAAAGCATAATATTTATTCACAGATGATAGTTGAATTCATCTGATTTTCAACATGCTGAATTGTTTTACTTAATAATTACTCAAGGATGAAACCCATTTTACAAACAACAGGTCTTTATTTATTACTCAATCTCATTTTCCTGCAGGGAATGTTTGCCCAAACTCAAAGTTCTGAATTTAAAGCAATCCCTATTAAGTCCCCGACTCCATATTCTGCAAAATATGCACTGATTATTGGCAATTACAGTTATAAAAACGGGTGGGTGTTACTTCCCTCGGTAAAGGCGGAAATTCGCACTGTCGACAGCGCTCTGGCAGCTGTCGGGTTTATCAACACCATTGCAGAGAATCTTACTAGAGAGCAACTTATCCAAACATTAAAAGACTTTATTCAAAAATATGATCGGGATAAACTGAATGGATTGTTGATATATTATTCCGGGCAATCATTTTCTCTGGACTTGCCGGGAAATAAACTTTCAGGGTGTTTAATCCCCATCGATGCCCCCACCCCTGACCAGGCTGCCTCTTATCCGGGTAAACTGTTTTCGATGACAGAGCTGATGCAGTTGTTTCGACCCGTTACCGCCTATCATTGCATGTTCATTTTTAATGCCTGTTTTGATGAATCTCTATTCACCGGTTCTGAAGTTCTCACTTATGCCAATATGGCGAATATTAAAAAACCTGTAAAACAATATATTCTTGCAAGTCAACATTGCGACAGCATACATGACAGGCGGTTATTCTCGTCGTTGTTTGTATCCGGACTTCTTGGAAAAGCCGATCATCTCAGCGACTCCAGGTTAACTGGATCTGAAATGGGTGAATACTTGTCAGATCCTTTAAAAAACGGACATCTGTCATACAATCCCACCTTCGGAATAATAGGAAGTGATACTGTTGCGCATGGTAATTTCATGTTTTGTGAAATGTTGCATGGCATTGGCAATGATCCTGCAAGTCAGCCCATCACGATTCCTGAAGTGGAAGTCAGGATAATTACCAATTACAACGGGTTGCTTTCCATCGATGGGATTGGCAGTCAATCTGTTAAAAAAGATATTGTCACAATCATTCCGCAGGTGTCTATTGGACCTCACTCTTTTGCCATTGATGGCGTGCACAAATGGGACAGTATCATCAACATCGAGGAAAACAATCAAACAACAATCGATGCAAGGATAAAGTTTAACGATTTTTTTGAAATGGTATATGTTTTAGGTGGCGGATTTCAGATGGGCAGTAATTATTCTTCCGGAAACGAAAGTCCAATTCATAACGTCTATCTGGATAATTATTATATCGGCAAATATGAAGTAACCCAGAAGCAATGGCAGGATGTTATGGGTGCGGGCGATCGTATCGCTCTTTTTCACCATAAATGTGATAGTTGTCCGGTTGAAAATGTAACCTATAGCGATATTCAACTTTTCATTTCAAAGTTAAATGCTAAAACCGGTCTCAATTATCGTCTCCCGACAGAGGCTGAGTGGGAATACGCAGCCTTTGGAGGGAAGCAAAGAAGATCGCCCGATAATTATAAATATAGCGGCGGGGACAACCTCAATGACGTAGCATGGTTCAATATTCAAAAAAACAAATATGCCCAGCCGGTTGGAAAGAAAAAGCCGAATACGCTTGACATATATGACATGACGGGTAATGTTTGGGAGTATTGCAGCGATTATTATTCTGAAAACTATTACAGCCATAGTGCAGAAAAAAACCCCTTGGGTCCTCAAACAAACAAAGACGATATGCGCATTCTAAGAGGTGGAGCCTGGACCACATACGACGTGAACATGATGAGAGTTACTGTCAGGAAACCACAAAAGTCAGTGATTCCCGGGAAAGATATCGGATTCAGAATTGCCAGGTATTGATTTTATCTGGCTCACATAACCAGTCCACTACACCGGAGGTTAACACAAAAACCCGAAATAGTTAGCATATGATGATTACCTTGAAAAGAAATAATTTATATCAATGCCACCTGTGACTGAAACAAAACCTGATTTGAACATTTTAACTCCTGAATCTGTCATTCCAATCATATATGAAGCACCTTCCTTTTTTAAATAAAACATGGTGTACTCCTTTCCCGCAAGGGAATAAAAAACCATGTCTCCGGTTTCAAAAGTAAAGCCTGAAGACACTTTAATAGCCTCAAACTGATTGGCAACCAACCATTTTGCCAGTCCGGATTGCGAAAAATTCAATGAGTCAGGGCTTGCCAACCTGTAGGATGACGAAAAGATAAAGGCAATAAACCCCTGTGAATTATATTTAGGTTGATTAACTGCATTTCCGGCACTTTCAATATTTACCTGGTAGTCAAATACTTCCTTTAATATTTTACGAAATGGATTATTCTGTGAAAGACCTAGTTCGTTGATAATATTCCGATTTAACGGCATTGGAACTGGGCCTGCAAGTAACGCGGTTCTTGTCATCTTATACTCCTCAGGCTGGATACTTTTTATAAATAAAATAGAATCCTGGGAGAAACTAACGGCCCTGATGCCTTTTTGAGTCATGCCAATGGCAATTTTTAAATTTGCCTGACGGTTGAGATCCCAGCCATCAAAATAAAACAATTGATTTCCTTTGGGAAAAACGAGTAAATCTCCAGATTTCAGTACTGTCTGGGAGGTGTATTTTTCTGGTTCCCTGTTCCAGGGCTGGATATAATTCACACAGACATTCCTGAACACAAGTTCAGCAAATTTCTCTGAATTCATCCCTGCCTGTAAACTACTTCCATTCATCGAATACGAGACATCTTTGAATTTTGCAATCTCCGGTAAAATCATGTTAAACGCAAAGATACTCGCCTTATCGTATGAGCCCTGGCGACTAATGAAGTTGTTCTTACTCCACCACATCAATTCTAAGTCTGATTGATTCTGACCCTTTTGACTTGACTCTCCCAGATTACCAGGTAATATATCAGCATTTTTTTCAAAATCAGGTTTCTGACTAAACCACTCATGATACACCTTTGGGCCAAACGTGAAGCCGATTATTAAAACAGCTGCAGGGATCAGGACAAAAAACAACAACAATTTAACTACCTTTCTTCCCAGAGGTTTAGGAGGTTCTGGCAATTGGTGTTTTAAATCGTTGATTACCTTCCATATGTTCTGGTCCTGCTTTATCCAGTAACGGAACAAGTCAACCCGAAACCGGTAGCCATTTGAAAATTTCACTAAAATCTGTCGTTTATATAACTCTTCAAATGTGATTTTAATGTCAGATAAAGTCAATAGATATGACAAGTTATTAGTCTTTAAAAATCCCATTAATGCTGTGCTTTCAAGCACTGCATCAGGTGAGGCGATCCTTTCAGCTATAATGGATAAGAGTAATTTTTGATTAATAGAAAGATCAGTCCAGAAATAGATCATCTGGGGCAAAGGATTGGTAATGATATCGTCAATGATTTTGGTAATATCCTCCTTTAAAACCGTATTTCTCTCCTCTGCTTTTAACCTGTCTACCATATTCTGGCAAAACACCTGGGTGTAAAATGGTTGCCCGGCCGTGATACGATAAATAATGTCGATGTATTCATTCAGATAGGTAACATAGCCTTCACAGGGTTGGGTAATAAGGGCTTTGCAATCCTTGATATTCAAAAAGGAGATGTTCTTAAAAATTGACTTGCTTAAAATGACTTTCCAGTACTTTGGCGACCGGTCCATCATGATGTTGGACCCCGAGAACACAAAAAGAACATTGTGATTTTCCATCAGGTTTGCCAGAAAAGTGAAAATATCTTCACTGATTTGCTCTTTTTCAATCTTATGTTCCAGTAATTCATATTCATCAAATAAAAAAACAATTTTCTGCCATGCGTGATACCTTTGTACCTCTATAATCGTATTTTCAAAATCTTTAAAGCCTGCTCCGGTAAAATCAGGCTCCCTGGCAGGCATATAAAGTTCCTTACGAACTGAGTCATCAATTTTCTGAAGAAATTCGCGGTTACTGTTGACATCAGCCATTGACTGCATATCCACGAAAAACGGAAGAAAATTTGGTCCCAGCCGTCCATTCATGATTTGGAAAAGGATGGAGGTTTTTCCACTCCGTCGCTCTCCGGCAAGGGTGATGATAATTCCTTTGGTTTCTTGGTGAAGTTTCTCTTTAATAAATTTGAAATCCTCCTCCCTGCCAAAAAACATCTCTTTTGATTTGATGGGATTCCCGACGATATATGGATTATTGAGGATGTAGCGATATGTCATTTGAAAGCAGATTTCAGTTTGATTCTAATTGTTCAGATATATATTAAAAGTAATCACAGTCAGGTTGCCTCTGTCTTATCAATATCCTTAGAATTACTTAAACTGCAACCATCCAAAAAGTTTCCTGAGCACTCCGTCTTTCTTCCCATCTTGGTTCACATCCCTCAAAACTGACTGGAGTAATGCGCTGGTAAAGCTATAATCCGAATTAACATAGCCCTTTTGATTCAACTTGTTAACCATATATTGCTCCCGTTCGGTAGGCTTTATTCCATTGGCAAGGTTTATCAGTAATTGTGGGTATTGCTCAGGATAGCAGGAGAACAGCTCATGGACGAAATTTCTATTTTCTTCAATTAACATCCTTTTTACATTTTCAAGATTTTGCGATTTATCTTCGTCCATCATGATTGAAATAATCTGCTGCATCAGGTATGGGTGAAGCCCAGATAGATTTCTTATAATTTCATATACCAGCTTTCCCTTGTATATTGAAACCAGTTTTTCACCTTCCTCATTTGTAAAAGTTTTCAATTCTATGTTGGTGAATATATTGAAAAATGGAGATTCACGAACAAGAGGGTTGACGCACATCTCTTGAAGTGGACAAACGGAAGAGATAACATAAGCCATCGGATGCGAATTTGCAAGAAATCTTAAAAATGAAAAGAAATCGAGCGGAACAGAAATATCCTTTGTCAAAACATTGAAATTATCCAAAATAACGATGAAAGTCTTATCCTGATGCTTGTCGGAAATAATTTCTGTAAGCGTATTATAAACGTTATCCCCGACTAGCTTTTCCTTCTCAATATCAGGAGAAAACGAGACACTAATTTCTCGAATCAGATCCAGGTAATCCGATTTATGAAGTTTAAGATTTTTATAAAAAAAGCAAAAATTCTTTGAGTGATCGATGTACTTTTCCTGGATCTGTTTGTTCAGGATTTGCTGTAGCAATATAGTTTTCCCAATTTTCAGATCGCCTGTAATAGAAATAGACTGCGACCTGCTGGCGTTGATCCGTGAAAAGATTTTCTGTAAAAAAGCCTCTCTCTCTAAAAGAAACATAGTTTGTTGGATTATCTGTGTGCGAATTTATAATACCTATAGAAAATGTTCAGTTTAAGTATAAAAAACCTTTTAAACGAGGTGTAAACTTATTCCATTTTTTTCATAATGAAGCAAAATAATTACAGCTTGAATGATTTCACTGATGATGACCCAATCAGAGTCTTTTAGCAATAGACTGAGGCCAGGAGGCATTTATCGTTGAAAAGAGTTTAGCTAATTGCAATTTTCTTTCTAAAAGAATCATCAGAATCTACTTAGGATATATCGGCCTAAAACCCCATTTCGCTTTCCAACTTCCAGATATCCTGCTCATGCGCAATCCATTTCCGCAGGAAATCCATCCGAAAAGAATATGCATTATCTCTTTTCAGGAGTATCTCTTTATTGCACATCTCTCCAAAAACTGCAATGATTTCATCCTCCCGGATGATTTTTGAAAGGTCATTTTTCTTCAGGTACTCAATGATCAATTTAACCTCTACCCCTGAATGACCATCAGGTAATATCTTACTAAGAAGTGAAAGGCAGATCATTTCGGGTTTGTTAAAATCATTCCAGAAATAAATCATCGGATAAATAGGACTTGCTAAAATCTCGCTGACAACATCATCTAAATCGTCATCATTGACAACATTCCGGTTTTCAACCAACAACTGATCGACAACTCTCTGACAGATGAGTTGAGTATAATAGGGTTGCCCTGCACTCAGCCTGTATATATTTTTAAGCTGGGCATCTGAATAGTTGACATAATTTTCCAAAGGACTGGTAATCAGTTCACAGCATTCGGTATAATTCAGGTAGGGTATTCGTTTATGGTATGATTTTGTAAATAGTGGCTTCCAGTAAATGGCGTTTCTATTTTCCAGATTATTGGAACCTGCAAAAAGAAATAATATGTTATGATATTCCATCAGTCTTGCACAGAATGGAATAATTTCCGAACTTATTTTCCCCTCCTCAATTTTTTTTTCAATGATTTCATACTCATCAATCATAAAAATGATCCTGGTTCCTTCGTATTGTTTACGAAGCCTGTCGATTGCAAGCTCAAACTCATCGTATTGAATGCTTTCCAGAGAACATGAACCATCTGGTGCCTCTGATGCTTTACACATGATATTCGCTATCTGCCCTAGAAACTGTGGGGTGTCTTCAATGCCGGCCATCGATTGCATATCGATAAAAAAAGGAATGAAGCCATCGCCAAGCCTTCCATTTCTGATCTGAAACAGTATGGAGGTCTTACCGGAACGCCGCTCGCCCGCCAACGTAAGGATAAGACCATGCTCCTGGTTTAGAAACTTTTCGCGGATAAATTGAAAATCCTCGTCGCGGCCAAAAAACATCGCCTTGTCATTGATGGGATTTCCAGCAATATAAGGATTGGAAGGAATTGGGAGATACAAACTCATGGGATGCAGGCAATTATCATGGTGAATGTTTAGAAATTATTCAGTATAATCAGGATTTAGACAATGCTGTCACTTTTAGCATCATTATTTTAAGCCATTCACTATTTAATTGGTTTACCTGATCCATCCGACCGCCGGATGAATACAAAGTCACCTCCCAAATCACCACAGTCCTTTATTGTCAACCATTTTATAGGATCATCGGAGCTTACCGCCGGCTTTAAAGTACTTCGGGTATTTATAAATAAGTCAATACCCATCAGATATGGTTCCTGCCAGGTTCGAAGGCTACTTATCAGATGTCTGAGGAAAATACTTTTATCTGGGACTGAATTCATACCAGCACTGGAAATAGCATTCCTGCTTTTTTTGGAAATCTGCGAGGAAATTAGCCTGTTTCTTCCCTCAACAGGAATAGAATCATTTCCTCGGCTAAGTGTCCCGGCAAAACAAGCGTCTGCAATCAATAAAATATGTTTCGCATCAATTAATTCTAATTTTTTCCTGATATCATAGTATGAGATCCAGTCATCATCATAATTAAAGTCTGCATCAGACGGAATGAGATAACCTTGATCAATTACTGAGTCATAACGACCATGTCCGGCGTAAAATACCAGAAGATTATCATCGGCAGTAAGACTTTTACCATAATCGGTCAACACCTTGAAGATCTCCTTTTTAGTAGGATTGTGTAAAGTTTTAATATTTTTTGCGTCAAATGTGTAATAATCTTTAAGAACCTTTGCCATTTCTTCTGCATCATGAATTGGCTCACGTAATTGCTGATAATTAGGGTCACTGTAATTCTGTATGCCGATCAGCAATGCATGAAATGTCCCTATTTGCACATAATTGCCACGTCCACTATCATATATTGAAACTGTTCCCCGCGATGGATCAATTTTAGAATTACCAAACTTCGAGGAACCCACATTGTGGACTTTCCCAACCGAAACCATGAGCTCAGGTGAAAAGATGTTCTCACGGAAAATAAAAACTGCAACAGCCAGAAGAAAGATTGCTGCTGCCATACCTGCAACAAGTAATTTCCTTCCCTGACGTTGTTTTTGTTCAACAGGCTTGTCGGCTTTATCAATATACTCTTTTTCATTTAGAAGAAACGTTTGCAAACTCCGGGAAAACAAAGTAAATTTTTCCTGCCGTTTTATAATGTAACCCTTGGCAAGTAGTTTTTTAACCGGGTAATCATCTCTTTCGGTAATCTGTTCCCCCAGTACGATTTTAATGATGATTCGCTTTTCCTGGCTGGAAAAAGTGGACCAAATAAACGAAAAATGCGAATTGGATTCTTCAAGAAACTCCTCCGCCAGGCTTTCTCTGGTAAAGGAGGCATCCACCGAAACCTTTTCATACAAGATAGAGCAATAGATCTGAATAAAAAAGGGAAAAAAGCCGGTTTCCCCGAAGATGTCACTGTAATAATCCTTAAAGGAGAATGGTGCTTTGCAATAATCGAGGTAAGAGGTAATTAATTGTTCTGCCTCTATGGGCGTAAAAGGCAGAACATGAAACGAGGAAAAGATGTTAAAAAAGGGTGATGCCGCAATTACTTTTGAATGACACAACTCCTGCAAAACAGCGAATGAAGAAGTAATGAAAGCAACCTGGTAGTTACAACCTATAAACCTCAGAAATGAGTAGAAATCTAAATCAAAGGCCGTATTCTTGGTGATTTTTTCAAATTCATCAAAAAGAAGAATGATGCATAAGTTCCTGGACTGGCATTGGATCACATACTCTTTAAATTTATCATACCCGTTTGATTGTATGACAATTTCTTCATTATTACCCTGATTCTGATGAAGATTTTTCAATAAAGTACCAAAGAAAGTGTCCGGATTAGCCTGTACAAATTGTTGAAAATCAATGTATGCAAACAAATACTTTTCAGGGTGTGGAAGAAACTGTTTCTTTGCTTCCGGTGTATTAATAAATGACAGAACAGATGATTTTCCAATCCTACGTTCACCGAACAATGATACGGACTGTGGCTTTCCGGCTGCAATTTTTGAAAATATTTTTCTGATCAAATCCTCCCTGCCGATAAAGAGGGCGGGGTCCTGGATGGCTGAACGATTGAAAAATGGATTCATGGGTTATTTTTAAAAAGTTTCTGATTGTTCAACTTATTTGTTAAAAAACATAAACAAATGTAATGGGTTTAAATATTGAATCCAAGTGTATTTTGATATGCCCTAGCTTTATCCTGCTTAAATATTTTCCAGGGTCTAGGTGTATCCCTTCCGCCATAAGTATCTTGCGTTGCTATATACTCGTTTATCTATTTGATCAGTAAAAGATAAATAAAAATGTGAGAATGCACTATTAGATTGTCCTTTAGATGCGATGAATTCCTAAATTGCTTGCCCAATGTTCTTCTGTTCATCAGTTTTGGCATCATTCTGGTGCTTAATCCTCTTTTCGCAACACTCCCGGATACCCCCCAATCTATAACAATCTATAAGGAACCTTCTTGAAAACCTAAGAAAACATAAGAAAATATAAGGATTCTTCTCACTTTTATATGGATTCTTCAAGGCGGCTTCAAGCCCGCTTCTTGCTTTTGGGGGTAAAACCCACGCCAAATCATCATTTTCAAAATCGGGTATCCCGGGTAGGTAACATATCTTCCGACACGCTTCACCTCTCCTCTTGTTGAAAACTTGTTAAAACACCCCCCGTTTCAGGCTTCACCTTTTCCCCTTTTCCCGATTAAGCATCATATTCACCTTTAAACTTAATCCGATGGAAACAGTTGATTCAATTCCGCAAATGCTAAATGAAATTTTCAGCGAATTCAATGAAGCCGCAAAGGTCGGGATTTGCTACCAAAAGCAAACATCAACAAACGAGGAACCTGGTGTGTAAACGTTCAGGATCACCTCGTTGAATGGCCATAAAAGTGTAACATGCTACCGGCTGGCCCTGTATGAAATGCAGGAAACCTTACTGCACCGGCTCATGATGGCTGAAAATGAATTGGAACTGACCAACCGGTCGATCTTCCTCCGCCAGGGTTTGCATAAATGTAAGAAACTCCTCTCTGTAACTATTCCTGCCGGGTTCGGATATGAAGAAGCAAATTGTGCCGAGCCGGACATCCCTTGCCATGTATTCCGGGAACCTTCCTGCGTTGATATCAACAACCCTGCAACGGAAGATCAGGGTAAAAACCAACCTGCCTTTGCTGGCGGCATTCTTCAGGATGTTGT
>CAZKCK010000075.1:0-17224 GCA_964550695.1 uncultured Bacteroidales bacterium
CAGGACCCGAAACCAGCATGGAACTTTATGCCCGTGGATATACGGATCACACAAAGTTTGGAGGTCTGGGCAATTATATGGCCAAATGGATTGGCATTTTACTGTTGTTTATGCTGCTTCCCTCCATCAATCTGATGAGTCTGAATATAACCCGTATACGTGAACGCGCTTCCGAAATCGCAGTCAGGAAAGCTTTTGGTGCTTCGCGCAGGCGGTTGTTCAATCAGTTAATAGCTGAAAATATCATTCTTACCCTTACGGGAGGTTTGCTCGGTCTTTCGATGGCTGTCGGGGTCATGCATCTGTTTACATACCAGCTTTTGGGCATCGAAAGCAATCTGGGGAATGTTCCTGTAAAAATAATTGTGAATTATTACATATTCGGACTGGCTTTGCTCACCTGTTTCGTTTTCGGGATACTGTCGGGTGTGTTGCCGGCCTTAAAAATGTCGAAAATGAATCCGGCTGAAGTACTGAAAGGAGGCTCAAAATGATACGACATATTATCCGGCTGATGTGGAATCAGAAAAAGCGCAATGCGCTGATCATAATTGAGATGTTAATCGTATTTATGGTCATGTTTTTTGCTGTTTATTTTTTATCGGCCGATCTGTCACGCCTGATGATCCCAATGGCCGTCAACAGTGAAAACGTTGGAACGATAGGTTTTTACACCACAGATACCAATCCTGAGAATGTACGGAAAAGTTTTATCGCACTTAAAGCTCATCTTCAGCAATTAAAGTTTGTGGAAAAAGTGTCGTATTCCAGATACTCCGTTCCCTTTGAAGATTCCTATTCAGGCAGCGATTATTTTTATGGAAACAAACAGATTCAGTTTTCATTACATGAAGCGGATGGTGATTATCAGGATTTACTTCAAATTCCGCTGCTGAAAGGACGCTGGCCGCTCGAAAAGGAATCGGAAAACTCTCCTTTACCTGCTGTTATCACCGAAGACGCTGCAAAAACTTTGTTTGGCAATCAGAACCCAATTGGTAAAATTCTATCACAGTCAAATAAAAAAAAATCGGGCAAAACCTTTGTAATCACTGGTATTATACCAATTTTTAAGCAGTTCGATTATGCTGAGATTGATGCGGGATTTTTTACAACCTTTAACCCGCTAACCTCCACCGATGAATCCATCCGCATCATGATTAAAATCAGGGATGGGCAAAAAGCCGTGTTTTTCAATTCAATTGAAAAGGAAATCTTCAGTGTGGTGGATCGTGATAAATGGTTCATCTGGTCAATTTCAACGCTGGAAGACAACCGCATAAATGCGAATGCCGCGAAGAGAACCGGATTTTATACACGTGCAATAATCAGCAGCATCGTCATTATAAACATTTTACTCGGATTTATCGGGGTCATGTGGTACAATATCAACCTCCGCCGCAAAGAAATCGGGTTGCGGATGGCAGTCGGCTCCCCGGCAATTGCCATCAGGTGGCAACTCATTACAGAATCATTGGTTCTGGCAATGTTTGGCATGATTCCCGCCCTGGTGCTCATTCTTCAGGTCTTTCTGCTAAAAGTCTTTGATTTTGAATCAGGTGTATTTCTGTTTTCGCTGATCTTTAGCATTCTAACACTCCTGCTGTTGATTGTTATATCAGCCTGGTATCCCGGAATGCTTGCTTCAAAAATTAAACCTGCCATTGCACTGCATTCTGAATAGACTGCAATTCAATTAATTATATTATTACCAATCTTTTATGCCGGTCAGCCCAAAGTGTTTAATATATTTGCCTGTACAATTCACCACCTGAATGATTCTGATAATTGATGATGATTTTGCCGTAAGAACTTCACTCAGCCTGTTACTTGAACGGGCTGGTTATAGTACGCAATCCATTGCAAGTCCTGAAGAAGCGCTTGCACTGGTACGGCATTCAAGGCCTGCGCTGATTTTGCTCGACATGAATTTCTCACTCAGTATCAGTGGTACCGAAGGGCTGGAACTGTTATCAAAAATCAGGATATTTCAACCCGATGTTCCTGTAATTCTGATTACTGCGTGGGGTTCGATACAACTGGCTGTGGAAGGCATGAAGGCAGGTGCTGCCAACTTTGTCACCAAGCCCTGGAATAACATTCAGTTGCTCGAAATTATTAAAACCACGCTGCAGCTTACAAACCAGAAGGAACAAGGCACAGCAGGTTTAAGCCGCGCAGAAATTGACAGAAATCATGACTTTGAGATGATTACCGGAAACTCTCCGCAACTGGTAAATATTCTGAATCTGGTAACCCGTGTTGCTCCAACCAATGCTTCGGTACTGATAACGGGTGAAAGCGGAACCGGTAAAGAGCTGATAGCCCATGCCATTCACACTCATTCAAAACGAAAAAATCAGGCGTTTATCAAAGTAAATCTGGGAGGAATGTCGCAGAGTTTGTTTGAAAGCGAGATGTTTGGCCATAAAAAAGGGGCTTTTACAGACGCAGTCAGCGACAGAACCGGCAGATTTGAACTGGCAGACAAAGGAACCATTTTTCTGGATGAAATTGGTGACCTTGATTTAAGTTCGCAGGTAAAATTGCTTCGGGTGCTGCAGGATCAGACGTTTGAACCACTGGGCGAAAGCAAATCAAGAACGGTGGATGTAAGGGTAATTTGTGCCACCAACAAAAACCTCAGGAACCTGATTGAATGCGGGCAGTTCAGGGAGGACCTTTTCTACCGTATCAACCTGATAAGCATTCATATCCCTCCGCTCAGAGAACGAACGGCAGATATAGGCCCCCTGGTTCAGATTTTTACCACACAAATGGTACAAAATACAGGAATAAATCCGGTAAAAATAGAAAAAGAGACCATCGAATGGCTCGAAAAACAGGATTTCCCGGGAAATGTGCGTGAACTGCGGAATCTGGTTGAACGTACGGTAATTCTTGCAGGTAAAGAGATTCTGACCATAGAAGACTTCTTAATGAATTCCGAAATTCAGAAACTAAATTCAGTTGAAGATGCCCGGCTGATGTCGTTGGATGAAACAGAGAAGGAGATGATTCTGAAAACCCTGAAGACCTATCCGAATAATCTCGCGAAGGTTGCCCGTGTACTGGGCATCAGCAGAGGAGCATTGTACCGCCGGCTCGAAAAATACAATATACCGCATGAACCCAAGGATTAGCCTTTTAGTCTGGATACTTCTCCTACATCTCATCATTCTGGGATGCATGTATGCCCTGCTTAAATCTCAGCCGTTCTGGTTTTTTGCGGCTGAAGGGATTTCCATCCTGTCATTTGCCGGTTTTATGGTTGTTTACCATCGCATTATGCAACCCGTCAAACATTTGTCAGAAGGTATCACGCGAATGAAAGAGCAGGATTTCTCAGGCAGGCTAAACCAAACAGGCGACGCAAAACTTGACCATATCGTTGATTTTTACAATAAAATGATGGAACAGTTGCGTTCAGAACGGGCACATATCCGCAGCCAGCACCATTTTCTTGATTTGCTGATCAATGCCTCGCCACTGGGAATACTGATACTGGATTTTGACGAACGTATCAGTCAGGCCAATCCGACTGCCTGTCGGATTCTGGGCATCTCACCCGAAACATCTTTCGGCAAAAACCCGGCTGAAATCAACAATCCATTGGCACAAGAAATAGCCGGGCTGACCGTCAACAGCAGTCAAATCCTTAAAATGAACGGATTCCAGCAGTTCAGAATTCAGAAAGCCACCTTTACTGACAGGGGATTCAGTCATCCTTTTGTACTCATCGAAGAGCTCACTGACGAAATAAGTAAAGCCGAAAAAGAATCCTATACACGCGTCATACGCATGATGTCACATGAGGTGAACAACACGGTAGGAGCTATCAATTCAATTATGGCCACAGTCACTGAATTTCTGAAAGAAAGTGAATCAGCAGAAACATCCTATTTACAAGCGCTCGAAATTGCCATACAGCGGAATGAAAGCCTGAATCGGTTTATGGCCAATTTTGCCGGAGTGGTCAGGCTGCCTCAGCCCACGAAGAATAAATGTAAAATTGAGGACATCATGCATGCGGTGGTTGTTCTTTCGACGCCTTTGGCAAAACAACGTAACATTACAATTGAAAGCGATTATTGCAAAGGTTTTCCGGAAATCATGGCTGACAGTATAATGCTTGAACAGGCATTGATCAATGCGCTTAAAAATGCTATCGAAGCCAGCCCGGACAATGCATCGGTTCAGATTTACACACACATAAAACCTTTAAGGCTTACCATACAAAATACCGGTGAAGGCATCACACCTGAACTGCGCGAACGGTTATTCTCTCCCTTTTATTCCACAAAACCCAATGGTCAGGGCATCGGCCTGATGCTGATACGCGAGATTATGGTCCGCCATGACTTCAGGTTTATGCTTGAAACTAACGGGGGTGTAACAGATTTTACGGTGTGGTTTGAATAAAATTGTTTATATTCAATACTTTAGCTTCCAATAAATGCCGACTGGTAAAAGGAAATACAATTAATTTATCCGGGCCTGTATTTCACCAATAATATCCTTATAGGTATTTAAGAGCCTGTCCCATTCCTTGAAGTTTTCATCCTCTTTTACACTTGTTCCGGCAACCGTACTTTGTTCACTCACTATCTTGACCACATACCGCAGTGGCTCGATACTGCCAAGTTTAACAATACATCTTGTACGTATAGTTTTTCCGTTGCCAAAAAGTTTCACATTCCAGGCGGTACGGATATAACCCGTAACCGGATCGGTAATTTCAATAACATCAAATTTTTCCATAACAATCTGGCTTACAATTTTCCATGCATGTTCACTGCTAAATTTCGTATTTACATTCACTGAAAAATTCACATTGGCCTGATCGCTTCTGATGGATGAAAGCCATGCCTCATCTTCAGTCAGTTTAATATGATTGGTTACCGGTGGCTCGCTCATATTGGCCTGATTGCAATAGGATTTTTTTTGTGTATCAAAGCTCTCGCTCATCACTTCAACCTCAACACACTGACCTTGCCTTATAAGTAACGAGTAGCTGCCGGTACCCACAGTTTTACCTTCAACACGTATAGTTGCTTCTTCGGGTGTGGTGTTAATCTGAACAATTCTATCCTTAAGCAAATAAGAGTCAGACAGTGGGGGATTATCTGCTTCCGGTTTATTACAATATGATTTTTCGATGGAAGCATATCCGTCTTTTGAAACTTTAACATTTACACAGGAGTTATTTGGTATCAGCACCTCGCATGATGACTCACCGGCTTTAACCCCATCAGCAAAGATAGATGAACCTGCAGGATCAGCACTTACTTTAACCACCCTGTCAACGAGCTGAATGCTTTCTTTAAACGGAGGCACTTCATTGCCATCCATATTAAAATATGTTTTTCTGATACTTTTATAACCATCGTACTTTACTTCAACCTGAACTGTGGCATTCTTCTTTATCAGCACATCCAGTTCCGATCCGCCTTTCCCCAGATAGGAGCCATCAACATATACCTCAGCTTTTGCCGGCGAAACACTTAATTTGACCAACCTTATATCAAGTACAATTTTCTCTTCAAGTAAGGAGCCTTTACCCCGAACATACGTTTTTTCAAATGGCATAAACCCTTCCTTCCAGATTCTTACGGTATAAAACTGATCGCCTGAAAGTTTCAGTTCAAATGAACCCTGAGCAAGTTGCGTAAAGCTATTCCCCTGCTTTAAAAAGATACCGGCATCGGCTGGTGTAACGCTAAAACTGACTTTTTTCTGTGCTGAGGCTGTACTTACAACCAAAACCGACAGAAACAGAAACAAAAAATAAGTTTTCATAAGTACAAGTATTAATTTTGGATAAAAATGACTGGCAATTTTATACAAAGCTAAGACAAAAAACATAGTTTTCGTACAAATTCTTTAAAATCTTTTATACTGTTTATAATTGAATTCCAGCAAACTTCAGATTAATCAAAGTTTCTGCATTTTTTGTTAAAAAGTTTGTCTAAAAAAAACCGGTTGCCAGCAATGCCAGCAACCGGTTTCCGGAGAAAACATCCAAACTGATTATTTTACAATAAGTTTGCGGGTTGCCACACCCATTCTGGAGATCAGTCGGGCAACATAAACGCCCTTCATCAATTCACTCAAATCCATCGTAGTCAGATTTTGTGTAAGTTTCTTACTGTAAATCACCTTTCCGGTCAAATCACACAACTCAAAATCTACTGTTCCATTTCCTGCATTTTCAACAAGCTGTGAAGTAACTGTAATTAAACCTGTTGAAGGATTGGGATAGATGGCAAACCCGTTTTGTGAGGGATCCTGAATACCATCAACAAAGTCCTGAGTAACCGTAACAATTACAGGAGTAATTCCGGCAACGGAAACCGTTATATGTGCAATTCTTGAAGCAGCAGCCGGATTGGTCGTATAATTTGCTGTGATAGTTCCATTTCCGGTGCCTGAAGGAGTAACGGTACACCAGGTGGCATCGCTTGT
This sequence comes from uncultured Bacteroidales bacterium, assembly GCA_964550695.1. GTDB lineage: Bacteria > Bacteroidota > Bacteroidia > Bacteroidales > TTA-H9 > CAZKCK01. The sequence continues at coordinate 6,466 of CAZKCK010000075.1, forward strand.
GGCCAGCCAGTTGGTATTGGAAGTAGTGGTAAAATTAACTGAACCCGAAGTAGCCGGAACATTCTGGTTGGCAGGTGTAACGGCCAGTGTGGCTGCTGCTCCCTGCTGTGAAACAGTAACTGTAACCGGAGAAGCTCCTGCAGCAGAAACTGTAATGAGCGCTGTACGCAAACTGGTAGTGGTATTTTCGGTATAGTTTGCTGTAAGCTGGCCATTTCCGCTGCCTGAATTTGTAACAAGGCACCATGTTGCACTGCTTGAAGCTGTCCATGTGCTGTTTGTAACAACATCAAAGGCTGTTGTACCAGAAGCGGCAGTAACATCCTGATTAGGAGGTGTTACACTGAGTGTGGTAGTGGCTCCGGCCTGGGTTACCGTAACATTGATTGACGAAGTTCCGGCAGCACTGACCGTAATGGTTGCAACCCTTACTGAAGTTGTTGTATTTTCAGTATAATTGGCCACAATTGAGCCATTTCCTGTACCCGAAGGCGTAATTGTACACCAGGATGAATTGCTCAGGGCAGTCCATGCTCCGCTGGAAGTAACATTAAAAATCGTGCTGCCAGCCGGTGCTGTAACATCCTGGTTTGAAGGTGTTACAGCAAGCGTAGCATTTGCTGCAGCCTGTGTTACTGTAACAACTACCGGCGTTAAACCTGCTGAAGTAACAGTGATATTGGCAATACGGGTTGAAAGGGTAGTATTCTCCGTATAAGTGGCAGTAAGCGTTCCATTACCTGTGCCTGAAGGTGTTACAGTACACCAGGTGGCATCGCTGCTTGCCGACCAGGAGGCTGTGGTTGTAACGGTAAACGGTGTAGTACCAGCCGGAGCAGTCACATTTTGATTGAGCGGTGAAACAGTTAATGAAGGTGCAGCACCAGCCTGTACCACTGTTACTATAACCGGGGTTGCACCTGCAAGGGTTACGGTAATATTCGCCGTGCGGGGAGTAGCGGCAGTGTTTTCAGTATAAGTAGCATTCAGCGTGCCATTGCCAGTTCCTGAGGCGTTTACGGTACACCACGTGGCATCGCTTACAGCATTCCATGCACCTGAAGCGGTTACAGTAAATGTGGTGGCACCTGCCGGAGCTGTCACATTCTGGCTTGGAGGAGCTACGGCAAGTGAAGGTGTAACACCTGAGCCCAGCACACCTGTCATTTTATACATTCCGCTGTTATACTGGTTTTCGTTGAAGCCACCGGCCCAGCCACAGGTATTGCTTACAAAGTCAGCAGCAAGAAATTGTTTGGCATTGGTTCCTCCGAAATATGTCCATGAAGAACCACCGTCAAATGAATAGGAAGCGCCTGTTGCGCCTGTTGCAGCACCCGTTGAAACGTAGGTATTGGCAGCTCCCGGAACAGCACAGATATCGCTGGTAAGGAAAGCACCTGTTGGTGTAACGGTTGTCCAGGTAAGCCCGGCATCAGTTGTGCGCTTCATGGTAATGGGAGCAACAGTTTGAACGGCAAGTCCATTGTTAACATCCGTAAAAGCAATGATATTAATACCACCATTGGTTGCAGGGGTTATTCCGGTTGAAGAAATCCTCCAGTGTAAACCCTTGTCATCAGAAATATAAATTTTAGATTTGTTGGTACCGAACATAATGGTATTGTCGCCAACAGCTTCAATTACTGATGTCCAGCCACCTTCGCCGCTGGCCGGGGTTCCACCTGTAATATTGGCTTGCGGAACCCGTGTCCAGGTTGTTCCTCCGTTATTTGTGGTATAAATTTCAAAATACCCGTCTTTTACATCGCCATGGCACATTCCGTTGTTGGCATCCCAGAAATACACATTATTCGCAAATGAGGCTGAGCCAACCAGCGCAGTAGCCTGATGAACCCACGATGTTCCACCATTTGTTGTCTTGTAAACACCGCATGTATTATCCTGATTTCCGACTCCATTATAAACTGATACCCATGCTGTGGTAGCACTGATGGCACTGATGTTTCCGATTCCATAGGTTGATCCGCCCAACACCTGACCGACTATCCATGTGGTTCCACCGTTGGTGGTATGTGAAATTTCATTCACAACGGCAGCACCGCCTGATCCGTCATAAGCCGTTGCCCATGCAATGTTGGCATCAACTGCACTGATATAACCAATACCCCTTGATGCTGCTGTAAATGCCGAATTCTGTATTACCCATGAAAATGGATTATTTCCCGGTGTGATTCCATACACAATGGCATTGGCATCATTAAAATTATTGCCCAAAGGATTCAGGGCACCAATGGCATAATATCCATTGCCGGAACCTGACCAGCCCCAGTTAAAATGGAATTTTGAATCACTGGTACGATAACCATCACAAACCCAGGCATGGCCTCCACTTGCAGTACTTGAACCTGAGTAATAAATGGGTCGGTTGGCGGTGAGCTCAGCAATCAGAAGATTTTTCCAATTGGTAGCCGTGTAGCTGGCCATCTCAGCATATGATGTGGTCGGGCTGTAATTAAAAAAATTCACGAGGGCAAAAGGAACATCGGTACTGTAGGCACCCGAACCATCGGCGCCATAACCCATATTCACTGAAACACCGGCATAATACATTAATCTTGCAACTTCGGCATTGCTTGATGTAACATTGTTGGGCATAGATGTATATACAAAATTGGCCGCGGCAAAATTGGCCGACTGCAATCCATAGGTGGCATGGGTATAAGAATGGGAATTCAGCCCGTTGGCCGGAAAACCATGGTATTTCATAATCTGCGCCATGGAAGTGGCCACGCAGCCTGTCCATGCATGATTGCAGGAACCTGTACCGGCCGCAGGTTCGGTCGGGCAAAGTGCATTGTAATAACAACCCTGATCCCATGTGGTAAGAATCAACGGATTGATATCCATCACGCCCTTGTCAAAATGATTGCTTAAGAGTTTGTCCCACTCGGGGCGGGTAGCGCTGTTGTCGAGGTTTGCTGACACAATAGCCGAAATCTGGCTACTATAGCTGTCAAACCATGCTTTTGCTTCCGGATTGATGCTTTCACCTGAAAACACACCCTCATAGGAGGAACCTAAAACCGGAATGGAAGCATCATCAGCAGCTACCATCACAAAACCACCACTCGTGAAAGCGAAGGTGTAATAGGTCAACAATCCGTTATATCGGGCCTCGCTGACATTGCTGACTGAAAAGTCGGTAATTTGTGCCGGTGCAAAATGCCTGTAATAATTCACAGCAATGCGCTCAGCATTATTTTTGTTAACCGGTGATGCAAAAGCCATTACCGATAATACCAAAAACAAAAACGTAAATAGTTTTTTCATGAAATTTGATTGATTAGGAAAAAATTATGATTTAAGAAATTACTCAGATCAGAAATAAAACAATCGAAAATTAACGAATGATAAGCTTACAGGATTCCGTTGTATTATAAGAAACCAGTTTGGCTATATATAAACCTTTACTGATTCCGATTAACCCGATTGTGGTTTCTTCGTGCGTTAATCGTTGGCTGTATACAATTTTGCCTGATAAATCGCAAATTTCCAAAACTACATCCTTTGTAACAGGATTTCGGGTAAAGGTTGCCCCGGCATTAATTATAAATACACCGGAAGAAGGATTGGGATGAATTGCAAACTCACCGGATGATAGTTCAAACATACCATCAATAAAATCCTGGGTAACCGTAACTATCACAGGAACAATTCCATCAACCGTTACAGTTATGTTGGCAACCCTTGGCGATGCAGCCATATTTGCCGTGTAATCTGCTGTTATAATCCCGTTACCGGAGCCTGATGATGCCACTGTACACCAATCGGCATCACTTGCTGCGTGCCAGCCTGAATTGGACGCAACAGTAAAAGTTACATTGCCTGTAGTGGCCGGAACATTCTGGTTTTCAGGAGATACTGACAGTACAGGCGTAGCTCCCTGTTGTGTTACCGTAACTGAAACCGGCGATATGCCGTTAACCGTTACCGTAATAATGGCTGTACGGCTTACGGTTGTTATATTTTCTCCATAATTGACCCAAAGCTGCCCGCTTCCATTGCCCGACATTGTTATCAGACACCAGGAAGCACTGCTGGAGGCTGTCCAGGTTGAGTTTGCAGCAACATCAAAAACTGTTGTTCCGGCTAAAGCGGCAACATCCTGATTTGGAGGGGTAACAAGCAGCGATGGAGCTGCTCCTGCCTGGGTTACAGTAACGCTGATGGGTGCAGTTCCGGCAGCACTCACAGTAATTGTTGCAACCCTGACAGTTGTTTCAGTATTTTCGCTATAATTGGCCGAAAGGGTTCCATTTCCGGTTCCTGAAGATGTGATAACACACCATGTGGCATTGCTTACTGCTGTCCATGCACCGTTTGAAGTTACATTAAAACTTGTATTGCCTGCTGCAGAAGGCACATCCTGATTTGAAGGTGTTACAGCAAGCGTGGCATTGGCTGCTGCCTGAGTTACAGTAACAGTAACGGGTGATGCTCCTGCTACGGTAACAGTAATATTTGCGATACGGGTTAAAGTTGTTGTATTTTCAGTATAAGTTGCTGTCAATGTTCCGCTTCCAACTCCTGATGGGGTTACTGAACACCATGATGCATTGCTTGTTGAAGTCCAGGATGTATTGGAAGTTACAGTAAAAGGAGCAGAACCGGCCGCAGCAGTAACATTTTGGTTAGATGGCGAAACACTTAAAACGGGCGCAGCACCAGCCTGTACTACAGTTACAACCACAGGGGTTGCTCCGGTCAGACTCACTGTTATACTGGCAGTCCGTGGATCCACACCGGTATTTTCGGAATAATTGGCTGCAAGGGTTCCATTGCCTGTTCCAGAACCCGTAATGGCACACCAGGAGGCATTGCTGCTGGCAGTCCATGCACCCGAAGCTGCCACAGTAAAAGAAGTGGAACCTGCAGGGGCCGTTACATTTTGACTGGCAGGCGTAACTCCCAGCGATGGACCGACTCCGGTGCCGCTCACGGATACATTATCGATGTACCAGAAATCATAATTGTACAGGTTTCCGGTAACGGTAAATGCAATATAGGTTGTGGCATTGTTCAGATTTGAGGCTATTGTGGTATTAATAGTGGTGGCTGTGATATTGCTGGCTGTAGTTGCCACTGACCAGGCCTCATCGGTCCAGGTTGTGCCATTGGCTGACGACTGTATCTTAAGTGTAACACCACTGGAATACGCATCGAGCATGTGTTTGAACGAAAGGCTTAACGCCGACAAACCAACCGTATTTAATGCAGGTGTGATAAGCCTTGTGGTTCCTGAACTAATATTCTGATATTCTGATCTCATCTCATTGGCTGTGCCACCAGCATTATTTGTTGTTTGCACGGTCCATTTATCCACAACCCCCGTTCCGGTATTTTGTACTGACCAGCATGAGGGGATGGCTGCTCCGTTAAAACTTTCATAAAAGGGCAGCGTGGCTGTTCCGCATAAAGTGGTCGCCGAAGCTGTAACCCCGGTTGAATACGCAGTTGCAGGCAAGACCGACCATGCCTTATAATAATATGTGGTATTGGAATTCAGCCCCGGATGATTAAAAGCAGTCAAAGAGCCGACATACAGCACAGTGCCTCCACCCGGTACTGTACCACCTGCGGTATAGGCTGTACCATTTACGGGTGTGCCGAAAGTACTTGTGGTATTATAAGCAACCATCACAGGATTGGAAGATGTGTTCAGCCCCCAGGTGAGGTTAATCTGTGACTGACTTACCGGTGTTGCTGTAAACGCAGTAGGATCAGTGGGTGAAGCACAGGCAATAAAACAAAAAGTTACTTCGTGGGTGGTTGTGTTTTCGGCAATATTGATGAGCGGTGTTCCGGTGTTGGCTCCGGCCCATGATTTTGAATTCGGAGTCGTAACATCGCTGAATGTCACATCATTGGTGGTTCCCGGCCACGGGCATCCTGTTGTATTGATATTTGAACCTGAAGAAGTAGAAACCCCCGAGCCGTTGGATGAATTTGCAGCCATCGGGAACATCCCCTGGTGAGAGCCGGCATTGATATCATTATTTTCCATGTGGGCAGCTATATAATCGCCATCAACGTGGTAAACAATCATTCCATGCCCTGGTAAGCCTGCATCAAAACCAGTTTTCTGTCGGTTTTCACATAAAAAATATTCATTGGCCGTGGCAGTGTTGTACCTGACTACATCCGTTGATGTTTGAGCATTGTGCAGCAATACTGACTGTTGAGTTGTAAGAACGGTCGGATTTGTCCAGGTGAAGTAGCTCTTAATCCAGGCATTGGGGTGTGCCGGTTTTGTTCCGGAGGCACCATTCCATGAACCACCGGCCATTAAATCCCAGCTACCGGTTCCGTTATACTGTCCACCCGTGCTGTAATCAGTATCATAAAAGTCAGGTGCTCCCAGATTATGACCAAATTCATGACACATCACACCAATAGTCGACATTCCTGTGCCCAGAACCTCAGGCAAAGTAGTGTATTCACTCACCACAACGCCGTCAAATGTACATTCACCAACAGTATACCCTGCAGATTGCAGATCCCAGCTATGCGACCAGATATCATTGATATCGCCTGAAGCTTCCTGACCTTCGCCCTGATGAATGATTGAAACTCCATCAACATATCCGTCAAGGTCATTGTCATATTCTGCAAAATTAACTGCTGCCTGTGTATTGGCAGCTGATACGGCATCATAGGCAAATTCACCCCATTTTGTATCAGGCCCGTAATAATCATGGGTATGAGGCAATACAACCCACATCGTAACAGTTGTATTAACCGTAAGCTGCCCGTAGGATACTTCGATGTAATAATCCCTGAAACTTCCGGTACCATTGTAATTGGTCTGATTCATATAGTTATTGAAATCAGCCGGAGTAAAAACAGTGGTTGTATTCGAGAAATTAGCCAGAATCATCAGCAGTTTACGTGTTCCTGTGGTCGGGAATCCGCCAATAGTTGGTGCACGTTGTGATCCGTTGGGTTTAAGCGCCTTCATCTGATTCACCTGTGATTCGCTAAAAAACAATCCCGGTCTTAGTTGCTGAATAAAAACTGATTCCGCTGCATCACGTGAAGCCGCATCGTGGGCCTGAACACCTGAAAATACCAGATTTCCGGATTGGTCAAGACTTGCATATTCATAGGTTCCCTGCCTGTTGCTCATAATGGTATAACCATCAGTGGTTTCAGCCCAGTGAATAAATTCATCACCCTTCAGTACCAGTGTAATTGAAGAGCCATCAGGTTGTGTATAGGCAACCGGCTGAGGTCTGGCTGTGACTGCGAATAACTGATCGGGAGATAAAATGCCTGTTGCCGAAAGCAAAAGCACACATATCAGAAGTGCAAATCTGATTTTCATTTGGTTATTTTTTATATAAAAATTTGTTTTTCAACAAACTAACAATAGGTTACAATTCAATTTCCAATATGCAAATTTCGAAAAAAATTGAATACCAGCAAGATAAACAAATCAAATCTTTAAACATTTCAGGGAATAGTACATTCACACAAAACCGCATGCCTATTTATAAAAAAACCGGCTGCCAGCAAAGCCAGCAACCGGTTTCAAAACAAAAATTAACCAAAATTAATTCACTACAAACTTTGAAGTATAAATCTTCTGATTTGTAATCAATTTAGCCGTATATATACCTTTGCATTTTGCAGGTAATTCAACATTCGTTACTTCCTGCCCAATCAACTGAGTATGCACCAGTTTACCTGCCATATCTGTAATTTCAAGCAAAGTATTGGTTGCGTCATGAACCCTGACATACATCATTCCATTGTTGGGATTGGGGTAAACCACAAGCTGTGACTCATTTTTAATATTTTTCTGACCTGTAAGCAGATTCTTCGAAATAGTTACATCATCCACAAACAATTTGTTCTGATTGGCATTGCTGTAACCATGAAAACCAAAATAATATACGCCCGAAGCTTCAGGGATAAATGAAGCCTGTGCATCTGCATATTCGGTATTGGTAACCGCCGGATTATCATATACCTGCATACTCATGGCACCCGGCGTGGAAGATGTTCCCACCATTACTTCAAGTTTTTCGGTTGTTGGGGTGCCACTTTGCACAGATTTATAGAAAAAAGAAAGATCATAACTATAACCCGTGCTGAGCACCAGTGGCGGTGTAAATAACCATTCATCCATAGTTGCAGGACTGCTGCCCATATTCATGGCATTGGGAGCTGAATGCGCATTACCGGGCGAGCCTGCCGAGTTTTCTATCACAGTCCATGATGTGGCTTTATTGTCCGGGCTTATAACTGACCAACCCAGCGGATAAACATATCCCATCATAAATGGCGGGTAATAAAAGGCCGAACCCGGTATTAAAGCATCGTAATTCTGAACAAACGGAAATGCATTGATGGTCGGATCGCTCATGGTTGTAAATGACCAAACCGGACAGTTGACGGCGGGGCCATTGTTGTTGTAGGGTACTATTTGCCAGTAATATGTTGTATTGTAGCTGAGTGTGTTGGCAATCTGATAAACCACAGTATCGCCGAGATTTACACTGTTCAGCATGTTGCCGGGAGGATTGTTGGTCCCGAGACTAAGGCGGTATCCTTCCGGATTTCCACCACCATCAGCCCAGATCAGGTATTTTGCCTGCATCAGTATATCCACATTCACTGCACCTATAGCCGGGTACAAAGCCATGGCAGGCGCAGGCGGATTGTTTGGAACCGGATTGTCCCATACCACATCATCCATCCAGATCGTTGCATTTTTACGATCATTGCCATGCCTGAATGCAATGTAGGGTTTTATATTAGAAGCATTGAAAGTGACGGAATACTGAGTTTGTGTATTGGTCAGGGTAATAGTCTGAACCGGCACGAAACTACCGGCATCATATGGATCATCCATCACACCCACTATCAGATTGAGAGCTGGAGTACTGGCAGATTTTTTTGCATAAAACGTAAGCACATTTGCATCAAAAGTGGTGAGGCCGGGCGTTATAAAAGTGAGTGGTGACAATGAATCATTAGCATTATACATTCTGGCTGCATTCGGCACTGAATGGGCATCAGGGGGTGAGTTTACAATCGTTACATCGTTGGTTACTTCCCATGTGCTTTTGATTTTATTCCAGTGGGCAGGAATCTGGATGGTTGCATCAAATAGTTCTGTCAAAGCCATCATATCACCCAGCACAATTCCGGTAACAGGTAAAGTGTTTGTGCCTGAATACGCTCCCTGAATATTGAGGGTAAGCGTATTGTTGTAACTTCCGGAAGCATTACCGTTAAATGTAACAGTTAAAGTATCTGACTGACCGGGAACCAAAGTGCCACTGAAAGAACATGCAAACGGTGCAGCTACCGAAACCGAACTGATTACCAGATTAGCTGTTCCACTGTTTGTAACGGCAATCTTGTCGGTTGTATGTCCGTTAACATAAAGCTCCCTGAAGGCCAGCTGATTGGTGCTTAGCTGAATACCAGCCGTGGGCGCTGTTGAAACAATTGAAATATCGTCAACATAAACTGCATTGGCACTTCCAGAATTATCGGTTTTGTACCGGAACCTGAAAAAGAAATTGTTTCCGGCATAGGCATTCAGGTTAAACGTACGTTGAACATAAACAGGACTTGGGTTTACGGGTGAAAGAACATCGAGTGTTGTCCAGGTCTGACCGCCATTGGTGGTTATTTCAAAGAAAGTTGTGTCATGGCCTGCAACTTTGGATATTGAATTTTTCCAGTAATAACTGATCTGATGATTGGAAGGCAAAAGCACTTTGGGCGATTGCAAAATTGCATACATATAACTATTAAAAAACAGCGACTTGGCACTGAGAGAGCCAGTATGGGGTGCCATATCACTTTCATACCACATCACATCAGGAACAATCGTCCAGGCACTCTCAACCGGATAAGTATTAAAAACGGTTGAATCCTCAAAGCCCTGATTGTAAGGAAACTGATCAATAACCACTTCTGTTTTGAATTTCCAGACGGGTGAACTTTCCTGTTGGGAACCATTTTTGGCAACAACTTTCCAGTAATGCATCAGCGAATCCTGCAGCAGGGCGGGTGGCGTATAAGTATTGGTGCCGGCTGTTGCCGGGGCATTGCTCACAACCAGTGCCATATTCAGCAGACTGGTCCCGAAATAAAGGTCATAACTGGTGGTATTGGCTCCCAGTGTCCACGACAAGGTTGTGGCGACTGAAACCCGGTGGGCATTATCAGTCGGGATGGGATTGTAAGGTGTGGCCGGCCCTGTACCCGTATAATAAAAACGCATGTTGGCCAGGGAACTGGGATATGGATTCAGGTAACCTGTGTTGCCAACGCCCGGAAATGTTACATCATTGCCACAATTTTTGTTATTGTTTATGGTGGAAGCTGTTGAATTAAAAATTGGTCCGTAGGATGTTCCCCAGCGGTTTTCCCAATGGATAATCAGATTTTTAGTGCCGTCATAAACAATAGGTGTGGTGAGCACAATTTCATTCCAACCTGTCTGAAATGTCAGATTTCCATCAAAAACCAGGGTATAACCATTGTTCGTTGGATCTTCATAAGCCGCACTGGCAAAAATTTCGTTGGTGGCAAGCTTTACATAAAGCTTTTGATTGGTAACAGTTTTTGGCCCGTTGATACAATTCAGGCCAATTTTGGTAATTGTTTTAGCTGATCCAAGATCAACATGGTTGTAAATAAGTGAACTCCATGAATAATTCCAGTAGGAATAAATGGGCATGGTATTCTGAACAGTACCGGTGCCCACTTCAAC
>CAZKCK010000076.1:0-17064 GCA_964550695.1 uncultured Bacteroidales bacterium
AAGTTACCTTGCACGGCAAAGAAATTGTCCTTCAATTAACTGATAATGGAATAGGTATTAGTAAATTGGATGAGCATAAAATTTTTAGTCCTAACTTTACAACCAAATCGGGCGGTATGGGCATTGGATTGTTTATGTCAAAGGTGATCATTGAAGGACATGGTGGCAGGATTTGGTTTGAGAGTGATTCCGGCAAAGGAACAATCTTCTATATAAGTCTACCATTATCAACAAGTTAGTATTAATATCGTTTATAGTTGCTGGTTGTTTTTAAACTTGTAGGATACTATTTAAACCTATTTTTTTTACAGTTGTTTCTCTCCTGATGAATTGTTGTAATTTTGAAGCGAAAATTGTTATACCCTGATATGCAGATTAAAGTCGTTAATCAGTCTAAACATCCATTGCCGGCGTATGAAAGTGTGAGTGCCGCAGGTCTTGACCTGAAGGCAAACCTTGATTTGCCGGTTATACTGCACCCCATGCAGCGAACACTTGTACCAACAGGCTTATTTATCCAGATACCAATCGGATACGAAGGACAGATAAGACCAAGAAGCGGATTAGCGATCAAAAATGGCGTTACAGTATTAAATTCACCCGGAACTATTGATGCGGATTATAGGGGTGAAGTGAAGGTTATTTTAATTAATTTGTCAGATAATCAATTTATTATAAATGATGGTGATCGCATAGCACAACTGGTAATTGAACAACATGAAAGAATATTTTGGGAGCTTTCAGAAGTTTTAGATATTACTGAAAGGAATACAGGTGGTTTTGGACACACTGGAAAGATTTGAAAATATGATAAAAACAGGAATAATTGTTACGCTGCTTTTATGCAGCCTTTTTGTTATAGGACAAAATACTGATGCTATTAATAAGGATTCTCTTCAACAACAGAAAAAGGCAGAAAAACAACTGAGAGAGAATAGTTTGTATCTGGATGGAGTAAAGCTCTCGCTTACGAATGATAAAGAGAAAGCTATACAGCAATTTGAAATATTGCTTTCAGAATTTCCTGAAAATGCTCCGGGAAAATTTGAACTTTCAAAATTATATGCCGCCAGCAACAACTTTCCTCGAGGGATAGAGCTTATGAATCAGGCAATTAAGGTAGATCCTGCAAATATATGGTATAAAATATTATTGGCTGACCTTTACGAAGCCTCGGGCGACACAAAAAAACTGATTGAATTACTTGAAATTGTTATAAAAAAAGAACCTTTGAAGCAAGAGTTTTACGAGCGCCTTGTAAATGCTTATTTATCAGATAATAAGCCGGAAGAAGCTGTGAAAACATTGGATTTGATGGCGAAAGAGTTCGGCAATACAGAAGAACTTGGACTTAAGAAGTATAATATTTATTTGCAGGCAGGAAACACGAAAAAGGCTGCTGAAGAGCTGGAGTCAGTTATAAGTAAAAATCCGGAGAAAGCACAGAATTATTATTTGCTGGCTGAAATGTTTTATAAGGAAAATAAAACGGATGAGGCAACTGAAGTTCTTTCCAGACTTGAAAAGGTGATGCCTAATGATGAATATGTCTGTTTTACACTGGCAGAGTATTATCGTAAGGCCAATAAACAAGATCTGTTTATTGAGGCATTTGAGCGCGGTATTCAGAATAAATTTGTTTCGGCAGATACTAAGGTTCAGTATCTTCTTGCTTTTTATCCGGTTAACGATATTAATGAAACCAACAAAGACAATATTACAAGATTAACCAACAGCCTGGCTCAAATGTATCCGGAGAATAATAAGGTTTTATTGCTGAATGCAGATATTAGCTATTTTTTCAAAGATTTTGTTCAGGCGGATAAGGATTACCAGAAATTAATTCTTGCTGACAATAGCATGTATTACCCATGGGAGCGGCTACTTGTGTGCAAGTCGCAGCTGAACGACAGTATTGGCCTTGCAGATGCCGCACAAAGGGCCGCAGATTTATTTCCGTATCAGCCATTTCCGCTTTTTTTTCAAGGACTTGAAAAGCTTCAGAAAAAGGAATACGCTGAAGCAATTAAAATTCTGGAAAATGGGGAGAAATTGCTAACAGATGAATCAATCGAAGCAATTCAGTTTTACTCCTCTTTGGGCGATGCCTGGAATGCACTGCAAAATCATGAAAAATCGGATTATTATTATGAAAAGGCTCTCGTAATCGATAGTCTGAACAATTATGTGTTGAATAACTTTAGTTATTATCTGGCACTGAGGGGTGAAAAATTGGCTAAAGCGCTTAGGATGTCAGCAAAAACTATTAAATCTGAGCCGTATAATGCTACCTATCTTGATACTTATGGCTGGGTTTTATATAAATCAGAACGGTTAAAAGAAGCAAAAGATATACTTGAAAAGGCTGTATTGCTAAATAAAACTCCAGATGGAACCGTGTATGAACATTTTGGTGATGTTTTATTTAAACTTGGAAGTGTTGAAGAAGCGATAAAAAATTGGGAATTGGCGAAGCAGTTCGGCGGATATTCAAAATTATTAGATAAAAAACTGGATGACAAAAAGTTATATGAATAGGATGAAGCGTATTACGATATTATTGCTTGTTGCAGTCGCTCTTGTTTATTCAGCATGTAATCCGGTACGGAAGTCGATGCGGGCACCACTAAAGGAGACGGGTGTCGAGTTTTTGTTGGAGAAATTGAAACAAAATGAAATAGAGTTCAAAACCTTTTCAGGCAAAGCAGATGTGGAGTTTAAAGACAAAAACCATGCATACAATCTTAAAATTAATTATAAAATTGTAAAAGACAGCGTTGTTTGGATATCAGTAGTGCCATTGCTTGGAATTGAAGTTTCGCGTCTTATGCTTACACCTGATTCAGTAAAATATATCGACCGGCTTAATTCGAAATATTTTGTCGGAAACTATGATTACCTGAATAGTCTGTTTGGTGTTAATTTTGATTTTGACATCATTCAAAGCCTTATCATTGCAAATGATCTGGGAAGGTATGACAATGAACAGTTTATGGCTCGTGTTGACAAAGAACAATACTATCTGTATAACTATAACAGACGCCTGTATCGTAAATTCATCAAAAATCATAGCGATTCTACCCGTATCCTGCTTCAGGACATGTGGTTGAACAATGATAACTATAAAATTACCAGATTCAGGTTAAGGGAAAGCCTCAGGCAAAATGCGGCCATTGAGGTCAATTATTCACATTTTAAACCAATTAACAGTTTTCTGTTTCCGTTTAGTTATGATATAAATGTAAAATCAGATGATGAGTTTTCTGTAAAATTGGAAGTACAAAGGGTAGAACTGGACATCCCGCTGAATATTCAGTTCAAAATTCCTCAAAAATATACTGCCATTCAATTGAATAGTAAAGATTAGCACGATGATACGCATAAGGAAAGTTTATTGTGTAATAGCAGTTACGGGGCTTCTTTTAAGCAGTGTGGCAGCACAGCAGGACCGGTCGAAACTGGAAAAGGAAAAACGCAAACTGGAAAATGAAATCAGTTACACGAACAAGCTGATTGAAGAAACTTCCAAAAGCAAAAATGCAACTTTATCGCAACTTAAATTTCTGAACAATAACATTAAAGGCCGCGAAAAGCTGATTCTTAATGTATCCCGCGAAATCGAATCAATCGAAGGCAACCTTACTACGATTGGTCAGGAAATTAACGTTAACGATAAAACAATTGGTGATCTGAAAAAAGAGTATAAGCAAATGGTGATCGCTTATGAAAAACAGCGAAAATCAAGCAATATGCTGATGTTTGTTTTTGCCTCCGAATCATTTAATCAGGCATATAAGCGTATCAGATACTTCAAACAGTTTCAGGATTACAGAAAATTGCAGATAAAGAAGATTCTCAGCTTACAGAATCGATTGATTATCAATAAAAAAGCATATGTATCAGAAAAAGAACAGAAAAGAAATTTAAAATTAAAGGAAGAAGTAGAAAAGAAACGACTACTTGCTGAAAAGCAGAAAAGCAACCGAAGTTACCAGAATCTGACAAAACAAGAGAAACAGCTAAAAAAGACTCTTGACGAGAAAAAGGCTGCAGCCCAAAAACTTACTAAAGCTATCGAAAAAGCCATTGAAGATGAAGCCAAAAAGAGTATTGCACGATCAACAGCACCTAAAACTGCTTCGGGTTCAAAATATGCTAACTTGATGTCAGCGGAAGAGGTTAAATTATCACAAGGTTTTAGTGAAAATAAAGGACGTCTGCCATGGCCTCTGAATCAAGGTGTTATTTCTGAGTCTTTTGGCGACCACGCCCATGCTGTCTTGAAAAACGTAACAGTGAGAAATAACGGTATTAATATATCAACACAGAAAGATCAAACTGTAAAATGCATTTTTGAAGGAGTTGTAACAACAACTATGTATATTGCAGGATTCCAGAACACCGTAATCGTAAGGCATGGCGAATATTTAACTGTTTATTCAAATTTGAAGAATATTTCAGTAAAGCAAGGTGATAAGCTTAAGACCGGACAGAAAGTAGGAGTTGTAGGAGAGGATCAGGATGGCAGCAATGGTGAACTGCATTTTGAACTTTGGAAAGGAAAAACACAGCAAAATCCAGGACTTTGGCTTGCAGGTGAATAAATTAGTATTCGGTTCAGAAGCCCTTGATAAATTCGTTTATGCGTTTGGATAATAGAGCCTGGTCAGAATTATGGAACACCGTTTCGATGGGAATGTAATAAACTGGAAATTTTTGGATAGCCAGCTCGATTTCGGGATCACGGAATCGCATTGCATCCTTTTCAGTGGTAAGGATAAGTTTTGAAGCAGAAATAATATTGTCAAAGGCTTTTGCAATCGTTACCAAATCGGTTGATGTAAACTTATGATGGTCAGCAAATTTCAGGAGTTCAACGTTATAGCCATTCGTTTTTAAATGATCTTTAAGCGGATAGGGGTTAGCGATCCCCGTTACCAAAAGGATATTTCTGATTTCGGCAGGGCTGTCAATTTCTGGAGAATCCGGTAATTTTACCCACCCTTTGTAACCCATACGTGAAAATAGCACATCCTGATATTGTTTTGGTTTAATATCATCAACAATATGATTCCGGAGCATTTTGGGCAATACCTTGTCAGTCTTTGTAACAACAATAATATCAGCCCTTTTTGCTCCTGATTTAGATTCACGGAGTTTACCGGATGGGAAAATATGATCATCGGTATATAAAAATCTAAAATCGGTCAGAAGAATATTGAGCCCGGGTTTAACCCATCTGTGCTGAAAGGCATCATCAAGCAAAACCACTGAAATTTCAGGGAACAGCGTTTTAAGCTTCCTTATTCCTTTTACCCTGCTTTCGCAAACAGCTACTTTAATTTTTTTGAACTTATTATAATATTGTAATGGTTCATCGCCAATTTGTTGATAATCTGATGTTTCGTCAGCAATAAAAAAACCATGCGTTTTCCGGCCATATCCACGTGATAATACAGCCACATTGTATTTGTCAGAGAGCAGTTTTACAAGAAACTCAATATGAGGCGTTTTGCCCGTTCCTCCCTGCGAAAGATTTCCAACAGATATCACAGGAAAGGGAAAGCTCACCGAGGAGAAGAGTCCTGCATCAAACAGAAAATTACGGAAACCGGTAACTAAACCATAAAGCAGGGAAAGCGGATAGAATAAAATGGCCGTGAGTTTCATGGCATAAAATTACAATTCTTTTTTACCGGGAAATCATCCACCGGAACTTTGATAAATAATTTGCTGTTTTTGTGATATTTGGTGTTTCAATCAGGTTTCATACAGAGAAAAAACCAACAGTAAAAAGATGAAAGTGTAAATATAAATATCCTGGGTAAAGTAAGTAAAGATATGCGAACAGGATTGGCTAATTTTGCAAAAGACAATACTTCAAACATATTGTTAAAAATAGTTGATAATGAATTTGTTAAATAAATTATACTATGACAAAGGTTAAAGACATTGTGAATTCATTGGGCAAAATTGCACCATTCGATTTTCAGGAAGACTATGATAATTCAGGTCTTATTATCGGCAATCCTGACGAAATTGTAACCGGAGTTTTACTTGTGCTTGATGTAACAGAAAGTGTTCTTGACGAAGCTAAGTCTTTGGGATTTAATCTTATAATTTCGCATCATCCTATGATTTTTAAAGGATTAAAGCAGATTGTTCCTTCCAGCCGCAC
Organism: uncultured Bacteroidales bacterium; assembly: GCA_964550695.1. Lineage (GTDB taxonomy): Bacteria > Bacteroidota > Bacteroidia > Bacteroidales > TTA-H9 > CAZKCK01. The sequence goes on from CAZKCK010000076.1 coordinate 6,179, forward strand.
TGGTACTCTGGTAATGAAAGCTATCAAAAATGGCATTTCAGTAATTGCCATGCATACCAATTTTGACAATGTGCCTGAGGGTGTGAATGCCGGTCTTGCAAAAGTACTTGAATTGCAGAATCTTAGTATTTTACAGCCCAAAGGAGGTTTGCTTAAAAAACTTGTGACCTTTTGTCCGGAGTCAGCTGTTTCTGACGTGAGAACAGCTCTTTTTGAAGCAGGGGCAGGGCATATTGGTAATTATGATTCATGCAGTTACAATACCGAAGGATACGGCAGCTTTCGTGCGGGAAAAGATGCCAAACCGTATATTGGAGAAGTTGGCAAACTGCATTTTGAACCCGAAACACGAATCGAAACTGTTTATCCAGGTCATTGTGAACGAAGAATAGTGGAAGCACTTAAAAAAGCACATCCTTATGAAGAAGTTGCATATGATTTATATCAGCTGCAAAACCAACATGAGCATATAGGGGCAGGCATGGTAGGTGATTTGCAGGAAATTATGGATGGAAAGCAATTTCTGGCATTTGTAAAACAAAGCATGGAACTGAAAGCTGTAAGATTTGCCGGAAATCTTGCTAAAGAAGTTAAAAGGATTGCAATATGTGGAGGTTCCGGAGCTTTTCTGATTAAGGATGCTATAAAGGCCGGAGCGCAGGCCTATGTGACCGGAGATATCAAATACCACGAATTTTTTGATTACGGTGACCAAATCCTTTTGATTGATGCCGGGCATTATGAAACTGAACGATATTCAATTTCACTGCTTTCTGATTATCTGACGGAAAAATTTAGTACATTTGCCGTCCTGATTTCAAAAATCAATACAAATCCTGTTGGCTACTTTTAATCCAATAGTTAAACGAACGTGATTTTTTTATAAGTGTTTCATTTATAGGCATATAAAAATGGAAATTAAAAACATTATTATTACACCCCAAGGCGAAGAAAGCATCGAGATTACCATCGAGCAAAAGTTGAAAGCTTTGTATTGGATTCAACAGAGCGATTCACAAGTTGACAGGATCAGAATCATCAGAGGCGAATTGCCTCTGGAAGTTCAGGATCTTGAGGATGAGATTGTTGGCCTTGAAACACGGGTTGATAACTACATTTTGGAAACATCTACCCTTGAAAAAAAACTGGCTGAAAAGAAAAACGGAATCCGTGATTCTGAGTCTCTCATAAAAAAATATGAAGAGCAGCAAATGAATGTCAGAAACAACAGGGAATACGATTCAATATCAAAAGAACTTGAATTCCAGGGACTTGAAATTCAATTGGCTGAGAAACGTATCAAAGAGTTTTCTTATGAACTTTCAAGGATCAAAGAGGAAATCATAAAATCACAGCATGAACTTGAGGAAAAGCGCAATGAACTTGAGATAAAGCGCAATGAGCTCGAGGATATTATTGAAGAAACCCGCAAGGAAGAGCAGATGCTTGTGCAGAAATCTGAAGAAAATAAAAAACTTATTGAAGAACGTCTTCTGACTGCATATTCAAGAATTCGGAAGAATGCGAGAAACGGTCTTGCCGTTGTTCAGATTGAAAGGGACGCATGCGGCGGATGTTTTAATAAAATTCCGCCTCAGCATCAGCTAGATATACGCCTGCATAAAAAAATTATTGTTTGTGAATACTGCGGCCGCATTTTGGTTGATCAGGACATTGTGGATTTAGTAAAAAACGGAATGTAATTGCCGATCTTATAGAATTAAGGAGAGCTTCGCAACGAAGCTCTTTTTTTTTGCCGTTAATCAATTAACTTTGCCCTGATTGTAATTTATTAATTCTTTTTATAGCTGATTTTTTGGTAAGATGTATATCCGGTCTTTTGTGATAATGGTATTCTTTATGATGTTTCAGCTAAGCGGAATATGCGGTTATGCCTATTATTTTGACGCTAATTCAAAGGAAGCCCTCGATAAAATAGCTGCTTTTCAGTTTGATAAGGCGCGCGAACAGATTGCGCTTGCCAAAAAGTTAAATCCAACAAACAACATCCCTTACTGGGCTGAGAATTATATTGATTTCCTGATTCTGTTGAATGGGGAAGAAGAAACCCAGTTCAAACAATTTATTCAGAATCGTCCGGCACGACTTAAGCGGCTCGGCGAAGGCTCTGACAGTTCCCCATATAAACGTTTTTGTCAGGCTGAAGTATTGATTCAGTGGGCTTTCGTAAGGATAAAATTCAAACAATACCTAACGGCATTCAGAGAAATTGACAAAGCCTACAGCCTGCTCGAAGAAAACAACAAATTGTTCCCGAATTTTGCCCCCAATAAAGCCGGGATGGGGGTTTTGCATGTGTTGATCGGATCTGTTCCTGAAAGTTATAGCTGGATTACGGATATTGTAGGTTACGAAGGTACTGTGGAGCAGGGACTTGCTGAATTGAATGAAGCCCTGCGCATTTCACAGATTCATTCCGACTTTAAATTTCTCGAAACAGAATGTACCTTTTTTTTGGCATTTCTGTATTTAAACCTTGAAAGCGCACGTGAAACTGCACTTACATTCAGAAATAATTATTTGAAAGACAGAGCCCTCACCTTTAGAAATCTGGAACCCGTGCAGGCTTATGCAGTTGGTAAAATTTCGTTGCAACTTGGCTTAAATGATGATGCCCTGATCATCCTTGGACATCGTAAGTCAGGGGATGGCCGTTATGACCTTAATTACCTCGATTATATGCACGGACAGGCATATCTGAACAAACTTTCCGATAGCTCAAGAATATTTTTTAATCATTATATCAATTATTTCAAAGGAAGAAACTTTGTAAAATCAGCCTATCAACGGATAGCCTGGAGTTATCTTATAGAAGGCGATACCTCACGATACAGACTGTATATTAATAGTATTAAGCTTCATGGCAATCTGGATACCGATTCTGACAAACAGGCGCAACGGGAGGCCGGGAGCGGAGAAATTCCCAATCCCTTCCTGCTTAAAGCCAGGTTTTTATGTGATGGCGGCTATTATGATAAATCAATGATTGTGTTGGACAACATACAGGAGAAGCACAAACTTTACAATAGTCGTGATGTTGTGGAATATTCATACCGGAAAGCCAGGGTGTATGACGAATCAGGAAACAAAAAGCAAGCAGTACTCTGGTATAGGAAAACAATGTTGCAGGGCGATAAACTTCCCTATTATTTTGCAGCCAATGCCGCGTTGAAACTTGGGGCAATTTATGAGTTGGCGCATGAATATGATTCGGCTGCTGCTGCATATAAAGCCTGTTTAAAAATGGACTACGATGAGTACAAAAACGGAATCAGTCAAAAAGCTGAAATTGCGCTCGAAAGAGTTGCGAAAAACAAAAACAGGAAATGAGAAGTGAAAATTTTCTTATTCACGAAACAAGTCCTTATCTCCTGCAACACCGGCTCAATCCTGTAAAATGGTATCCATATGGTGATGAGGCGTTTAAAAAGGCAAAGGCTGAAAATAAGCTGATGATCATAAGTATCGGATATTTTGCCTGCCACTGGTGTCATGTGATGGAACATGAATCGTTTGAAGATGATGAAGTAGCCGAATTAATGAACAGATACTTTGTTTCTGTTAAAATCGACAGGGAAGAAAGACCAGATCTCGATTCATATTATATGGATGCCATGCATGTGCTTAACCAGCGGGGTGGCTGGCCGCTTAACTGTTTTGCCCTGCCCGATGGAAGACCTTTCTGGGGTGGAACTTACTTCAGAAAAACAGATTGGATGAGGATCCTGAATCAGATAGCATCAATTTATGCGTCTGATCCACAATTATTAACTGAGCAGGCAGATGTTGTTGGTAATAGGCAAAATGAACTCAACAGGCTAATCGGTAGCAACACTTTTAATCAAACAGATGAAACAACATTTTTAGAAGAAGCTGTAAGTATTCATTTGCGATTCGCTGATAACATTCACGGGGGGTATGCCGGAGCACCCAAATTTCCGATGCCCGCCAGTCTGATGTTTCTTTTACGTGCTGATTACAGGTTTCACAGCAAAAGAAATATGGATTTTAATGTTTTGACGCTCAACTGTATGGCCAGAGGAGGCATTTTTGATCAACTGGGTGGTGGTTTTGCGCGTTACTCAACTGACGAATACTGGAAAGTTCCGCATTTTGAGAAAATGCTTTATGACAATGCCCAACTCTTAAGTTTGTATTCAGAAGCTTATCGGTTTTACAACAATCCGCTTTTTAGGGAAATTGCAATAAAAACGATTGAATTTGTAAAACGGGAATTGTATTCACCTCACGGATTGTTTTATGCTTCGCTGGATGCCGATAGCGAGGGCTCTGAAGGAACATACTATATTTGGCAACAGGCTGAAATTGATGATGTTCTGAAAGAACAGACTGAAATATTCAGCGATTATTATGCTATTGGCGATAAAGGATTATGGGAAGATGGTAAAAACATTCTTTTGCATAATGATGATGATTCAGCGTTTTGCGTTAAATGGAATCTTGTACCGGAACAATTGGATGAAGTTCTGACAACAAGTCGTTACAAGTTGTTAAAATTCAGAGACGGACGATTAAAACCAGCGCTTGATTATAAAATAATTGCAGGATGGAATGCCTTGATGATTACGGGATTGGTTGACGCATATAAGGCGTTTGGTGATGAGAATTTTCTGCAAATGGCTTTGGATTCTGCAAATCAAATGATTAGTCAGTTTATTGATGATTCTGGAAGGATGATTCATTCCCGGGCACTCAATCAGGCAGGATGTGAGGCTTTTCTGGACGATTATGCCCTGACCGCCCTCGCAATGATTTCGTTGACCGAAGCAACCCTGGATAAAAGTTGGGTGGAGGTTGCCGGAAAACTGCTACGTTATGCAATTCATAATTTTCTTGACAGCGAAAGTGGATTGTATTTTTATACATCTGTAAATCAGAGAGATGTTCACATGCGGAAGATCGACTATTCCGACAATGTTATTCCATCCTCAAATTCAGTATTATGTCTTGCATTTATCCGATATAGCAGAATTATTGCCGATGAACGATTTTTGAAATTTGCTGGCAGGATGATAGAAGTAATAAAACCCGAAATTCAAAAGCAACCATTGGCTTTTTCTGCGTGGCTAACAGCAGTTTATGAGTATGAACAGAATTATTACACAATTTTTCTGAGCGGACCGGATGCCAAAGGTATGTCAAGGGATTTTTATAAATATTTTTGTCCGAATGCAATAGTTACGATTGCCAACCCTTTGGAAGGCATCACTATCAAATCTGCAATTATTGCTGAAAATGAAACTGTTGCGTATATTTGCGGATCAGGAACATGTTTTCCTCCGGTTCACGATACCAATGAAATTTTGAAAATAGTCAGATCATAAAGTACAAACTATGCGTGTTGTAATTCAACGTGTAAAAGCCGCTTCTGTAACAATTGATCAACAGGTTACCGGAGCAATTGATACCGGGTTGGTGATTTTGGCCGGCTTTGAGGACTCGGATAATACTGACGATGTTATTTGGATGAGTGGTAAAATAGCCCGACTAAGAATTTTTAATGATACTGAAGGCGTGATGAACTGTTCTGTGACCGAAATTGATGGTTCCGTTCTGCTGATAAGTCAGTTTACTTTGCACGCAAGTACAAAAAAGGGGAACAGACCCTCCTATACAAAAGCAGCCCGTCCGGAAACGGCAATTCCGCTTTATCAGGCATTTATCAGTCAACTAACGGCAGATATTGGCAAGGAAATTCAAACCGGTGTTTTTGGAGCGGATATGAAGGTATCGTTGATTAATGATGGACCTGTTACCATCATGATCGATTCAAAAAACAAGGAATAATTTTGTGGATTACGTTATTTAACCAGCCCGAGTTTTTCAATGAACCGGGCTTTGTTGACAATAAACCGGGTATGGCTTCCGGTTCCGATCAGGCCATTGTTGTCGAATGCCTGTACATCAAAGAAAAGCCTGCTGCCATCAACCTGTTTTAATTCGGCATTGCACCAAACGCTGGCATGTAAAGGTGTTGCTTTTAAATGCTTTACGCAAATTTCGATACCCACGGTGCTGAATTCTTCGGTAAGCATAGGCGTAACAGCCTCCAGACATGTTTGTTCCATCAGGGCAATCATTGCCGGTGTGGCAAATACTTCGAGTAAACCTGAACCGTACTTTATCGCAGTGTCATCTGGGAGAACTGTTTTCCGGATTGAATGGGTAATTCCCGGTTTAAGCTCAGTCATGGTAATTAAATCGTATGGTTTTGAGCAGATCCGGATGAAGGCTTAAATACACAGGACAGGTATAAGCTGATAGCTCAATTATTTTTTTTTGTTTTTCGGTGTATTGGATTTCGGGGAACCAAAAGTCAATGATTACCTCGCCAACACGACGCGGGTTTGATTTCATTACTTTGGTGATATCAAGCCTTGTTGCGTCAATGTTGAAGCCATGCGTTTGTGCAGCAATTCCGATAATGGATAACATGCAGCTTCCAAGAGCGGTTACAAGCAGGTCTGTAGGTGAAAAAGCTTCACCTCGTCCATGATTGTCAGATGGAGCATCGGTTATGATTTCGTTCCCTGATTGCAGATGTTTTGCACGTGTGCGCAATTCACCCTCATAAATGGTCTGGATTGTAATAGCCATGTCATAAAACAAAAAAACCCTGGTGTTTTAGACCAGGGTTTAGCAATATAATTGAATTTACTTTTTCTCAGGAGCTTTTGTATCAGTGCACTTTTTTGAAGCTTCACATGATTTTGAGCAGGATTTTGAGCAGGATTTTGAATCAGTTTTGGCTTCACCTTTTGAACCGCATGATGATTTTGCAGCAGTTTTGGAGCAGCAAGCTGATTTTGCATGATCTTTACATTCTTTTGAATCGGTTTTAGCTTCAACAGCTTTTTTTGGAGGATCCTGAAGGTTTGAAACCTTTACAGTTGAATTTCCAGCAATTACTGTGCTGATGCTTGATACTGATACAAATAGGAAAGCTACGAGGCTTAAAAGCAAAAAGATTTTTTTCATTGGGGTTTAGTTTTAAAATTTATGGTACAAACTTACGGTGAATTGCTTTACAATCGCTGTTAATCGCTTGTTAAAGCTTGTTAATAAGATGTTAAAAAGATGAATGTTAATGAAATCCGCTATATTTTTGTTGCTTCAGGATGATTAACAATAATTTAATGAAACGCTCAATCACAAAATTGATTGTTGGATTAACTACACTGGCACTTGCAGGTACAATTATAACCCAGATTTTTTGGGTTCACAATGCCGTGGAATTGAAAGAAGAGCAATTCAACAGCAGAACCAAGGTAGCCCTAAAAACTATTGTTAACCAGTTATTTAGCGTAAGGGTCGATTCAATTGGCGATGGTAGTTTTTTGTGTAAAGCCTCTTGCAACAACATGAGTGGTAACCAGTTAATCAGTATTGATGCCAATATGCTTGACTCTCTTATCAGATCTGAGTTTAATTGTATGCGCATTGAAAAGGATTTTGTGTATGCCGTATACAACACCCATAGTAAAAAAATAATCATGGGGTCCCCCGGAGAATATTCAAATCAGTTGATTGCCTCACCCCATAATGCATCGTTGTCATGTATTCACCGCAACGATGCCTTTTTTCTGTCTGTTTACTTCCCACATCAAAAAACCATGCTTTTTAACCAGATATACTGGTGGGTCATGCTGTCAATTGTTTTTCTGATTATTATTATTGCTTCTTATTCTTACACTGTTTTGTCATTTTTAAAGCAGAAGCGGCTTTCAGAAATGAAGAATGATTTTGTAAATAACATGACGCACGAACTTAAAACCCCGGTATCTACAATTTCTCTCGCCAGTGAAATGCTTATGAAAGCCAGCGTTTATGGTCAGTCTGATAAGGTTATGAAATATGCTGCCATGATTTATGGAGAAAACTCGAGATTAAAATCACAGATTGACCATGTTTTGCAGGTCACGGTGCTTGATAAGGATGAGTTTAGGCTTAAGCTGACTCAGGTGGATGTTATTCAGATACTCGATTCATTGTGTGAGGGTTTTGATCTGCTTGTGAAGGAATTAGGTGGTTCTATAACACGTACTTTTGATAAAGGAGAACTTAATATATTGGCTGATAATGTGCATTTTGTAAATATTATTTCGAACCTGATTGATAATGCCATTAAATACTCTCCTGAAAAGCCGGAAATTAAGGTATATGCTATAAGGAAATCCGGAGGTGTGATGATTGGTGTTTCAGATAAAGGCCTGGGAATTTTGCCCGAAAACCAGAAAGATATATTTAAAAAATTTTATAGGGTGCCAACGGGTAACCTGCACAATGTGAAAGGTTTCGGGCTGGGTTTGTTTTATGTGAAAACGATGGTTGAAGCGCATGGTGGCCATATCAACCTCAAAAGCGATCTCGGAAAAGGAACTACATTTGAAGTCTATTTCCCGGGTAGCAATGGAAAAAGGTTAAAACAGGTTGTTGATGAAAAATAAAATTAAGATTTTACTTGTTGAAGATGATCCGAATTTAAGTCTCGTACTTCAGGATTATCTTGAAATGCAGGGTTACCAGGTGGTTCTGTGCCATGATGGCGTAGAAGGTTTGGATGCCTTTGAAAATGAACCATTTGATTTATGCATACTTGATGTTATGATGCCACGGAAAGATGGATTTACGTTGGCTGAAGACATTCGTGCGGTTGATACTGTGATTCCGGTCATCTTTCTTACCGCCAAGGCCATGAAGGAGGACCGCATCAACGGATTTAAAAAAGGCTGTGATGATTATATTACCAAACCGTTCAGTTCTGAAGAACTTAACCTGCGGATACAGGCGATCCTTAAACGCTGCCATTTACTGAGAGAAGACAGTAGTTTGACAAAACCTGAAGTTATTGAAATCGGGAAATATTTATTCAATTATAAAAACCTACAGCTTTCAATTGAGAGTACGGCAATTATGTTAACCCGTAAAGAAGCAGATTTGCTTCAGTATTTCAGTGATCATCGCAATGAGTTGCTTCCGCGTGAAGCCATTCTGAATGCCGTTTGGGGTGATGATGATTATTTTATCGGACGCAGTATGGATGTGTTTATTACCAAATTACGTAAGTACCTGCGGGATGATAAAACCATTTCCATTAACAACGTTCATGGGATTGGTTTTGTGTTTGATGTAAAATAATGCCTTGGATTGCCACCTCATGTGTGCAGATTCTGTATAGTTTATGCTGTTGTGTGTATGTTTTCATGAATCCTTGCGCGGTTGAACCCTTTTTTGAACCCGATGATGATTTTTAATGTTAATTATCATCTGAAAAGTAAGGTAAAACAAGCATTATCCATACCTTTGCAATGGTTTTATAATTTACCTGAAGGAGATTTTCAAATGAGGAAATTTATATTCAGCCGGCTTGTTCCGGTACTCGTATTATGCATGGTAAGCACCGTGATTTTAGCACAAAACGCCTCCATCAGAGGGTTTGTCTATGAAAAGGAGTCGGGCGAACCGGTTATTTTTACCAATGTTATTCTTTCAAAAACCTCGCATGGTGCTGCAACAGACGTAAACGGTTATTATTCAATTACCAATATTCCTGTAGGTTCATATAAATTAATTGTAACGGCTCTTGGTTACGATTCTCTGGCAATTCCCATCACGCTCAAAAAAGGTGAAGTGGTGAATAAACAGCTTTATTTGAATAAGGCAGCATATGCAATTACAGGGGTTAACGTTTCAGCCGAAAGGCAGGCAGCGCGTACTGAAACCAAGACCTCCGTTGTTAAAATTACTCCCAAGCAAATCAAACAGATGCCATCGATAGGTGGTCAGGCAGATCTGGCCCAATATCTTCAGGTGCTGCCGGGGGTGGTATTTACCGGCGATCAGGGCGGACAACTTTATATTCGCGGGGGTTCTCCCATTCAGAATAAGGTGTTGCTGGATGGTATGGTTATTTATAATCCTTTTCACTCAATTGGTCTTTTCTCCGTCTTTGATACTGATATTCTGCGTAATGCCGATGTTTATACAGGTGGATTTGGAGCTGAATTTGGCGGTAGGATTTCTTCAGTGATGGACCTTACCACCCGCGATGGGAATAAGAAAAGGATGGCCGGGAAATTGGAAGGGACTACTTTTGGTGCCAAGATACTTGTTGAAGGACCCCTGAAAAAACAGGTCGAAAACGGCGGAAGCACGTCTTTTGTTCTTTCAGTAAAGAATTCATACCTGGAGCAGAGTTCCAAGGTTTTTTATAAAAATATTGATGAAAAAGGACTTCCGTTCAATTATCTTGACATCTATGGTAAACTTTCGTTGAACTCAGACAATGGCAGCAAAGCCAATATTTTCGGGTTTAACTTCAGCGACCGGGTAAACAATTATAAGGCATTGTCTGATTTCAGATGGGATGCTTATGGTGCTGGTTCCAATTTTGTGGTCATTCCGGGTAAATCTCCGGTACTGATGGAAGGCGTTGTTTCATATTCAAAGTATAAAATCTCATTGCAGGAGCAGGGTAAGAATGATCGTACAAGTGAAATATCCGGATTCAACGCCGGTCTTAATTTTACATACTTTGCAGGCAAGGATGAGTTCAGGTATGGCTTTGAATTACTGGGGTTTAAAACAGATTATTATTTTTTTAATACCCGAGACCTGATTGTTCAGCAAAAAGACAATACCACTGAAATGGCCGGATATTTTAAATATAAAATGTCAAGGGGTAAATTCCTGATTGAACCCAGCCTCAGAATTCAATGGTACGCTTCTCTCGGCACTGTTTCACCAGAGCCCCGTCTGGCTGTAAAATATAATATTACAAAGAATATTCGCTTTAAGGGAGCCACAGGGATATATTCCCAAAACCTTATCAGCGCTACCAGCGA
>CAZKCK010000077.1:0-16864 GCA_964550695.1 uncultured Bacteroidales bacterium
CATGAGCGGCCATTTTTGCATTAGGACCAGCTAAAGCCAGTTGTTGCCTCATTTCAAGATCCCTGAAAACCACAAATTCCCATGGCCGCTGATTTCCCGCGGAGGGCGCACACATAGCAGCATCGAGAATTTTTATAACATCTTCCTGATTTACATTAGTATCAGTATATTTTCGAATTGATTTTCTTTTTCTGATTATATCCATTTTATCATTTTTAGGCCATTCAAAGGCACCTATTGATACATGAAAGAAACTCGTCAAAATAAGAGCCTCCCCCAAAAAACGAAAGGCACATTCTTAACAACAAGCTGTTGAGTATGTTGATAAATCAGCTTTTGATAATCTCATACTTTTTTTACAATCCATTAGCCAGATAAAAACTTAGTAATGACTTTGCATTATCGCTTCTATCAGGATGCTGATTTTTTTTAGAATTCGATTGTTACCCGTCTTAACCCAAAAATTTAAATCTTCTTTGGCTCCGGGTAGTAAAACTATTTCCATAAATCATTTAATTCATTCAGACTAACTACTGTCCCTTTTCCTTCGGTATAATCTTTCCTGCTTTGCTCAATTTTTGCAACAAAATCAGGATTATACTTTTGGACAGAAATCTCAAATTTATTCATAAAACTTACTTAAAGGCAAAATTATATAAAAAGTAAAAGCCTTTCCGGATTAACCAGAAAGGCCCTTACAACAGATTATATTCTGGAAGCAATCAGCTTATTCCGAAAAATCAGCTTTTGACATTCTCAGATAGCTCTTGTATCTCCATTTTGCATTGTCTTCGGCAGCAGCAAACAGTTCATTTGCTTCCTTCGGGAATGCTTTTTTAAGCGAAGTGTAACGAACCTCACTGTTCAGAAAATCCTGGAACTTACTCCAATCGGGCTCTTTTGAGTCGAGCTGGAATGGGTTCTTTCCTTCTTTCTCGAGCAATGGGTTGTAACGGTACATACTCCAGTAACCAGCTTCAACGGCCAGTTTCTGTTCTTCCTGTGTTTTTCCCATGCCTAAACGCAAACCGTGGTTGATACAAGGTGAATAGGCAATGATAAGTGATGGGCCCGGAAATTCCTCCGCTTCACGTATTGCTTTGAAGTACTGTGCCTGGTTGGCACCCATGGCAACCTGTGCAACGTATACATAACCATAAGTCATGGCCATTGCACCAAGGTCTTTTTTACGAACGCGTTTGCCTGATGCAGCAAATTTAGCCACAGCAGCAGTAGGTGTGGATTTTGAAGCCTGACCGCCGGTATTTGAATACACTTCAGTATCAAGTACCAGTACATTCACTTTTTCACCTGAAGCCAGCACATGGTCAAGGCCACCATAACCAATGTCATAGGCCCAGCCATCGCCACCGAATATCCAGACTGACTTTTTAACAAGGTATTGTTTGAGTGCCAGAATTTCGAGTGCTAGTTTATCGGTTGATTTTTCGAGCAGCGGAATCAGATTATCTGCAGCTTCCTTTGATTTTGCAGGATCTTCTTTTGCTTCAATCCATGCATTGTAGGCAGCAATAAGTTCGGGAGCGGTTTTGGCTTCAATTGAAGCTTTCATACGCAACGAAATACGCTCACGCAGTTTTTCAACGCCCATTGCAATTCCTAAACCATATTCGGCATTGTCTTCGAACAGAGAGTTGGCCCATGCCACACCATGTCCTGATTTATCGTTGATACGGTAAGGTGTTGAAGGAGCTGAACCACCATAAATGGATGAACAACCTGTTGCATTGGCAACAATCATACGCTCACCATATAACTGTGTAATGGTTTTGATATAGGGCGTTTCGCCACAACCGGCACAAGCACCTGAGAACTCAAACAAAGGTTGTGCAAACTGACTGTTTTTCAGCGTCTTGGTCTTGTCGAAATAATTTTCTTTGTAACCAACTTTCTCATCCATATACTTAAAGCGGGCAACTTCGTTCATCTGGGTTTCGAGTGGTTTCATGATAAGAGCCTTTTCCTTGGCAGGGCAAACATCGGCACAGTTGCCGCAGCCGGTACAATCCAATGCACTTACCTGAATACGGAACTGAATTCCTTCCAAGCCCTTGCCATTGGTTTTAAGGGTGGTTGTTCCTTCGGGAGCATTGGCCACATCTTCACTATTGAGCAGGAACGGGCGTATGGCAGCATGCGGACAAACATAGGCACACTGGTTACACTGGATACAATTTGTTGGCTGCCATTCCGGAACATTCACGGCAATACCACGTTTTTCGTATTTTGTAGTACCTGAAGGGAAGGTTCCATCTTCACGGTTGAGGAATGCACTTACCGGAAGGTCATCACCCTGTTGGGCATTGATTACATCTGCAACTTCGCTGATAAAAGCAGGAATATTCTGATCAGGTTGCTTAGGTTTAACTACAATATCAGCCCATTCTGCAGGTACCTGTACTTCAATCACATCACCTCCACGGTCGACAGAAGCCCAGTTCATTTTTACGATATCTTCGCCCTTATTGCCATAACTCTTTTTAATGGCTACCTTCATCTGTTCAACAGCAAGGTCGTAGGGAATAACATTTGAAACCTTGAAGAAAGCGCTCTGCATGATGGTATTGGTACGGTTACCAAGTCCGATTTCCTCAGCAATAGCGGTAGCGTTCATGATGTAGAACCTGATATTGTTGGCTGCCAGATATTTTTTCATGTGATCCGGCAGACGGTTTTTGGTTTCTTCCACATCCCAGATGGAGTTGAACAGGAAGGTACCACCTTTTTTAAGTCCCCTGAGCATATCATACTTATCGAGATAAGCAGGAACATGGCAGGCTACAAAGTCAGGTGTTGTTACCAGGTAGGTGGAGCGGATGGGTTTATCGCCAAAACGAAGATGTGAAGCGGTGAAACCTCCCGATTTTTTTGAATCATAGGCAAAATACGCCTGACAATATTTATCAGTTTCTTCACCAATAATCTTGATGGTATTTTTATTGGCACCAACCGTACCATCAGAACCAAGGCCATAGAATTTGGCTTCATAGGTTCCTTTGGGGCAGAAACTCTGCTCCGGCTGCAAAGGCAATGATTTGTATGTAACATCATCAACAATACCGAGTGTGAAACCGTTTTTGGGTTCAGCCATTTTCAGGTTATCATACACTGCCAGAATCTGCGATGGAGTGGTATCTTTTGAACTCAGTCCGTAACGTCCGCCAATGATGAGAGGTGCATTTTCGATGTCGAAGAACATGTTGCGAACATCAAGGTACAGGGGTTCGCCTTCTGCACCCGGTTCTTTGGTGCGGTCGAGCACAACAATGCGTTTAACTGTTTCGGGTAGTACCCTGAAGAAATATTTTGAAGAGAATGGTCTGTACAGGTGAACACTGATGAGACCAACTTTTTCGCCGAGTCCGAGTTTGTGGTCAATAACCTCTTTAATCGTTTCGGTCACCGAACCCATGGCAATGATGATATTTTCAGCATCCGGAGCACCGTAATAATCGAATGGATGATACTCGCGACCGGTAACTTTCTGAATTTCATTCATATAATGCTCAACCATATCGGGAACGGCATCATAGAACGGGTTGCAGGCTTCGCGGGCCTGGAAGAAAATATCAGGATTCTGTGCGGTGCCACGTGTTACAGGATGTTCGGGGTTGAGTGCCCTGTCACGGTATTCCTGCAATGCCTTCTGGTCAAGAAGGTTTGACATATCCTGTATATCAATGGCTTCAATTTTCTGGATTTCGTGCGATGAACGGAATCCATCAAAAAAATGAAGGAATGGAATTCTTGATTTGATGGCTGTAAGATGTGCAACGGGCGCAATATCCATAATCTCCTGAACGCTTCCGCTGGCAAGTAATGCAAAACCCGTCTGACGGGTAGCCATTACGTCAGAATGGTCACCAAAGATTGAAAGAGCCTGGGCAGCAACGGTACGGGCACTTACATGGAAAACAGCAGGAAGCAGTTCGCCGGCCATTTTGTACATATTCGGAATCATCAGGAGTAAACCCTGTGAGGCGGTATATGTGGTTGTGAGGGCACCGCTCTGTAATGATCCGTGCATTGCACCGGCAGCACCGGCTTCTGACTGCATTTCAACAACCTTTACAGTCTCTCCAAAAATATTTTTTCTTCCGTGAGAAGCCCATTCATCAACGTATTCGGCCATTGTGGAAGAAGGGGTAATTGGATAGATAGCAGCAACTTCGCTAAACATATAAGCGATGTGTGATGCGGCCATATTCCCGTCACAAGTAATAAACTTTTTCTTTTTATCCATAACAAAATGATTTTTAACGTCTTTATTTTCAGTGCACTAAAAGTTACCAAAATAAGTGGTGCAAAATTACAAATAATAATCCTAACGCGTTTCAAAAGCCATCTTTAATATATTGACAAATACCTTATTTAGAGCCATTTTAGATTAATTAAAATATTTTAATAACTTTTTGCTTTAGTTGCTCATTTCCTGAGAAAAAATACAGATTTTGCTAAACTTTAGACGCCAATTTTGGTTTATATTAAACAACCAACGCTAACATTCATATAAAAAATATTGCCATGACTGATCTGAAGACTTCGTATATGGGTATTGAACTCAAAAACCCCATCATTGTAGGAGCATGTAATCTGAGTGCTGACATTGCCCATCTTAAAAAAATGGAAGAAGCCGGGGCTGCGGCTATTGTGTACAAATCGCTTTTTGAGGAACAGATTCACCTCGAAAACCTTGAAATGGAAAATCATATGGAAGGCTTTAACGAGCGCAATGCCGAAATGCTTAAACTGTTTCCTGACCTTGCAGATGCCGGCCCACGTGAATTTTTATACAATCTTGAAAAAGCTGTAAAAGCAGTCAATATTCCGGTATTTGCCAGCCTGAATGCTGTATATGATGAGACATGGGCACAATGGGCAACAGAGATAGCCAAAACCGGTGTTGCTGGTATTGAATTGAATTTTTACACTGTTCCTCAGGATTTTAACGCCACCACACGTGAAATCATTGATGGACAACTTGCAGTACTGGAACAAGTTATTCAGTCAGTAAATATTCCGGTGTCGGTAAAACTAAGCCCATATTACACCAACCCTTTGGGAATTATGAGACGTATGGATGAGAAAGGCGTGAATGGGTTTGTATTGTTCAACCGCTTTTTCCAGCCTGATATTGATATTGAACGTGAACAGCATTTTTTTCCGTACAATCTCAGCAATGAAGACGATTACAGGCTTGCCCTGCGGTTTGCGGGTTTGCTCTATGGCAACGTAAACGCTTCTGTTTGCAGCAGTATGGGTATCTACCATGGCAAAGATGTGGTAAAAATGATACTTGCCGGTGCAGATAGTGTTCAGGTTGTTTCAACACTTTATAAAAACGGAATCAACCACATTGGCACGATGCTTAAAGATATTGAAAACTGGATGAAATCAAAGAATTATAAAACCCTGGATGATTTCCGTGGCAAACTTTCGCGTAAAACATTGCACGATCCGTTCACTTACAAGCGTGCGCAATATGTTGACATTTTAATGAAATCGAATCAGTTTTTCGATAAATACCCGGTGGTATAATTTCATTCACTAAAAAAAATAAAAGCCGGTCTGTTTTCACAGGTACAGGCTTTTCAATTTTCAAGACCCGGTTAAAAAATATCCGGGTTTTTTGTTGTGAGGCATCTAAAAAATGTCAGTCAGTAAGGCTGCCATTTCGTTCTGAAGTTTTAGGGCTTCTTCGCGTGCTTTTATTGCAAAATCAGTTCCTTTGGAAGCAAAAAGTATTCCGCGTGATGAATTCACCAGCAATCCGCAGTCTTTATTCATACCATATCGGGCAACTTCCTGAAGGCTTCCGCCCTGGGCACCAACTCCCGGCACAAGCAGAAAATGATCGGGTACGATCTTGCGTACTTCTGTAAACATCAGTGCTTGTGTAGCCCCAATCACAAACATCATATTTTTCTCAGTTCCACCCCATTCGTATGATTTGAACAATACCTCCTCAAATAATTTGCGACCGGTAATCCGGTTCACCATATGCTGAAAATCATGCGATCCGATATTACTTGTGAGAGCCAGCAACAC
Source organism: uncultured Bacteroidales bacterium (assembly GCA_964550695.1). Lineage (GTDB taxonomy): Bacteria > Bacteroidota > Bacteroidia > Bacteroidales > TTA-H9 > CAZKCK01. Next base: position 6,070 of record CAZKCK010000077.1, read on the forward strand.
AACCCATTTACCCGTAAAATCCATAAATGGCTTTACGGAATCTTCGCCCATATAAGGTGCCACTGTAACCGCATCAAAATCAAAACCCGAAAATTCTTTATCAAAAAATGTGCGTGCATATTGTTCAGATGTATTGCCGATATCACCACGTTTGGCGTCGGCAATGGTGAACACCTGGCTTTCGAGGCTTTTGAGGTAATCCATTGTTTTTTGAAGGCTGATAAGGCCCTGAACACCTCTGCTTTCATAAAATGCCAGATTGGGTTTGTAAGCAGCAGTCAGATCAATGGTGGCATCGATAATGGCCTTGTTAAACTCAAAAACGGGGTCTTCTGCATTGCGCAGATGATCGGGAATTTTATCAAGGTCTGAATCGAGACCTATACACAGGAAAGATTTCTTTTGCCTGATGATGTTGATAAGCTGGTGTCGGAACATATTTCTCTGGATTTAATCTAATACTTCTGATTTCAGACGCTCTGCATTTTCGGCCATCTGCAACTGATCAATCATTTCCTGAATATCGCCATCCATAAAAACTGGAAGGTTGTACATTGAAATATTGATACGGTGATCAGTTACACGCCCCTGCGGATAATTATAGGTACGGATCTTTGCTGAACGGTCGCCGGTTGATACCATGGTTTTCCGTTTCGATGAAATTTCGTCAAGGTGTTTCTGGTACTCCTGCTCATAGAGTCGGGTCCGCAGTATACTCATGGCCTTTTCGAAGTTTTTAATCTGCGATTTCTCATCTTGTATCGAAACAACTATACCTGTTGGGACGTGGGTCAGCCGGATGGCAGAATATGTTGTGTTTACAGACTGACCTCCGGGACCGGACGAACAGAAAGTATCCTTGCGTATATCGCTTTGTTTTAAATCAATATCAAATTCATCAGCTTCAGGCAGCACCACCACACTTGCAGCAGAGGTATGGATACGACCCTGGGCCTCTGTTTTGGGAACACGCTGAACGCGGTGAACACCCGATTCATACTTCATGGTGCCATACACATCATCACCGCTCACCTTTACAATAACCTCCTTGTAACCACCTACAGTGCCATCTGCAATATCAACCAGTTCAGCTTTCCAGCCTTTCTTTTCGAAATATTTGATATACATACGGTAAAGATCGCCGGCAAATAAACTGGCCTCATCGCCACCGGTTCCGGCACGAATTTCAAGTACGGCATTCTTGGCATCCTCGGGATCTTTTGGAAGAAGCAGCAATTTGATATCTTCATCAAGTACGGCTTTGTCAGTCATAAGTGTATCAAGCTCTTCCTTTGCCATTTCACGCATTTCTTCATCCTTCTCATTGTACAGGATTTCACGTGTACTCTCAATATTTCCAACAATATTGGCGTACTTCTTATATGCATCAATAATGGGTGTAAGTTCTTTAAAGTCTTTATTAAGTTTAATAAAGCGCTTCATATCAGCCATTGCATCAGGATCGGCCATTTGTTCGGCTATTTCGGTCCATCGTTTGTAGATGGCTTCAAGTTTTTCTATCATTCAGTTTATAAGTGGTTTGTAAAACGGGTGCAAAGGTAGCAAAAGATTGCGAGCAGTAAGATAATTCAGGTTCAAATGACGTATGGAATGGAATTGTGACTAGCGTAACTGCCTTAAATACATCTGTATAGTATTTTCAAGACCGAAATACAGCGCATCCGAAATCAGGGCATGACCGATGGAGACTTCCAATACACCCGGAACATTTTCAACAAAGTATTTCAGATTGAGCAGGCTCAAATCATGGCCGGCATTGATGCCAAGCCCTTCTTCGAGTGCAATCCGGGCCGCAGCGGCAAAAGGCAGGACAGCATGATACGGATCCTCAGGAAATTCAGTGGCAAATGGCTCTGTATAAAGTTCAATACGGTCGGTGCCGGTTTTTACTGCATTCCTGATAAGCTTTTCACCCGTTTCAATAAAAATGGAAGTGCGGATACCATGATGTTTAAATTCAGAAACCACTTCTTTCAGAAACCCCTCATTTTTAATGGTATCCCAACCGGCATTGGATGTGAGTGCCCCCGGTGGATCAGGAACCAGCGTCACCTGTTCAGGCATAACCTCCAGAACCATATCAATAAACTGTTTTGAAGGGTATCCTTCAATATTGAATTCGGTGGTAATCAATGGTTTTAAAGCATACACATCAGCATACCGTATGTGACGTTCATCAGGCCGTGGATGTACGGTGATTCCCTGAGCTCCGAAACGTTCGCAATCCTGAGCAACTTTCAGTAAATCAGGGACATTTCCACCTCTGGCATTCCGCAGGGTGGCTATCTTGTTGATGTTAACACTTAATCTTGTCATAACCGCATTGAATTTAGTTTGAATGAGCCTACAAAATTACAGAACCTTGAGGGCATAAAAAAACACCTGATCAAACGTTGAAGTTTGATGCATATGCAGGCTTATGAATTACTGAAAGCCCATTTTTTGTAATATTGCACAAAATCAGACGCTTTGGCAAATAAACGAAAAATCATCAACGATCCGGTACATGGTTTTATCAGCATCCCTGATGAATTATGTTTCGATATTATTGAACATCCGTATTTTCAAAGATTACGTAGAATCAAGCAATTAGGACTTACTCATCTGGTCTATCCGGGTGCTTTGCACACCCGTTTTCATCATACGCTCGGAGCCATGCACCTGATGGTTCAGGCACTGGCTATTTTAAAAACGAAAGGAGTTCCTCTTGAACCTGATGAAGAACAGGCAGCCATCATAGCCATTCTGCTGCATGATATCGGGCACGGACCCTTTTCACATGCCCTTGAACATTCAATTGTGAGCCAGACCTCACACGAAGAGCTTTCTGGTTTGTTCATGAATACCCTGAACAATGCTTTTAACAATCAATTGGTAAAAGCGCTTCAGATTTTTGAAAATGATTACCCTAAACCCTTTTTACACCAGCTGGTTAGCGGGCAACTGGATGTTGACCGACTGGATTATCTTCGCCGCGACAGCTATTTTACCGGTGTTTCTGAAGGTATGATAGGAACCGAACGCCTGATCAAGATGCTGAATGTGGATATGGGTGAACTGGTTGTTGAATCAAAAGGAATGTATTCAATTGAACACTTCATTTCAGCCCGTCATATTATGTACTGGCAGGTATACCTCCACAAGACTGTGCTGGCAGCAGAAAGCCTGTTATTGCAGATACTCAGGAGGGCCAAAGCCATTGCCCGTGCCGGCCATGAAATTTTTGCCACCCCTGCGCTGCTGCGGTTTTTGCGCAATGATTTCACTTCGGCAGATTTTGCATCTGATCCAAGCCTGTTGCATTCATTTGCACGCCTTGATGATTTCGACATTTTCTCGTGTATAAAGGTATGGTCGGATCATTCTGACAAAGTGCTTTCACTTCTGAGCAGTTTTCTGGTGAACCGCAACCTGTTTAAAATCAAAATGCAGGATGAACCCTTTGCCGATGCTGTGGTAAATGAAATGGCTGAGATGGCTGAAAAAAAACTGGGACTCAGGCCCGGCGAAGGTTCCTATTTTGTTTATACCGGAACAGCCGAGAATGTAGCTTATGATACCGGAAATGACCGCATCAGAATGCGCTTTGACTCCGGCGATATCCGCGAACTCCCATTGGCAGGCTCAGGGCTGAACCAGCAATACCTCGCCATGCCTGTCATTAAATATTATCTCTGCACACCCAGATGATTGTGATTAAATATTAATTTTTCAGGGTTTAAAAAAAGACCGGCTGCCTATGAATATGGCAACCGGTCTTTTTTATAAAATTCACTGATAAACTATTTGTGCACCTTCCTGATAAATTCTTCAACTTCGGGTACGCCCCCCTGATACACCAGATAACCATTATAGGGTTCGCGTTCAGTAATCTCGTAGTTGATGGGTGTAAGCATTAACCTCCTGACTTCAGCAGGATCATCGGTCTGACCCAGCACCCAGCTGAGTTTGATAAATGCGGTTTCCGGAAGCATATTGCCAGCGGGGATAATTCCTTTTGCCATCATGTCGCGGCCGGTATCGTACACAAACATGTGAACATATCCCCAGATGGTCTGTACGGTCATAAACATGTGAACGCCTTTTTTCTGAGCCCGTTCAATGGCCGGATACAACTCTTTGTTTACATGTCCAAGCCCGGTACCGATGATGATAATTCCTTTGTAACCCAGTTCAACCATTGCGTCAAGCACATCCGGGCTCATGCCGGGATAATAATACAGCATCGATACTCTTTCTTCATAAAAAGGCTTGATAATCACATTTTTGTCTTTACGACGGTGGTTATACTCTTCTTTAATCGGGGTTATGCCTTTGCGTGTGACCATAGCCACAGGCGTATCGCCAATGGTACGGAAAGTTGAACGGTACGAAGAATGCATTTTCCTGACCCTTGTGCCACGGTGTAGCAGGCCATATTCATCGGATGTGGGACCAAACATACAAACCATCACTTCGGCAATGTCGCCCGTACCGGCAGCGGTCATGGCATGCATCAGGTTCAGGGCGGCATCAGAGCTGGGCCTGTCAGACGAACGCTGAGAACCTACCAGAATAATCGGAATTGGTGAATTCTGTACCATAAAAGAAAGTACAGCACCGGTATGCGAAAGCGTATCGGTTCCGTGACCTATCACAATGCCATCCACACCCTTTTCAATTTCTTTGCCAATGGCAATGGCCAGGGCTTTATACTGTGTTGGGCCCATGTTTTCACTGAACACGGCAAACAGTTTTTCGGTATCCAGGTTACAAATATCAGCCAGTTCAGGAACAGCACCATACAATTCACCGGGTGTAAATGCCGGAATAACGGCACCTGTACGGTAATCGAGCCTTGAAGCAATGGTACCGCCCGTTCCCAGAAGTTTTACCCTGGGAAGGCCGGGTGTAACAGGAAATTGCTTTTCCGGAATTTTATAGTTGGCCTTTTTGTAACCTGTTTCTTCCATACCGGTAACCGTAGCTACATCAACACCCACATTGTAACCGGTAATAATCTTCATTACAATATGCTGATCATCATCATTTTCCGATCTTGGCAAAACAGTTCCGGTAAAAGTGCCACGGGTGGTATCCACCACTGCCTGACCCCATACCCTTACATTAAACTTTTTTAACAGCTCAAGGGCTGCTCCTTTGTATCCCTGAAAAATATCTTCACTCATTGGTAATTGATTGATTGGTCGTTATTAAATGGGATTTTACTTAACAAGTTTATCAACTTCAGATTTCAGCTCTTTCAGGTTGATATTTCCGGTAGCCGTATGATGCAGTTGCCCCATGATCCAGTCTGACTTGCTTCCTTTTAAAGGATCAAATCTGATCTGATCAAATTTCTGAGCCAGAAAAGCCACTCTTCCAAATATTGAATCCTTGCTCACCTTCTTAAACTGGATACTGATCAGCACTGACTCAAAATCCATACTGGGATGCTGAAACATCACCGGAAGCATTTTACGGGCAAGACGGAAGTCATATTTATTGTCCTTCAGGAATTTAAACATATCATAAATACGGTCGTATCCGAAAGCCGGAGATTCGCCCAACTGACCTTCAACATGTTTCAGTGTATGCCCGATGAATGTTCCCACCAGCCGGGCATTGATCTTAAGTCCGTTTACAATCTTCTCGATAAGCGGGAAGAGGTTCTTTTTAAAAATATAGGTGTGGGTATCTTCAGGAACTTCCCATTCAACCAGCTTGTGATACCGTTCAATCACTTCGGTGGGAATCTTTGTCCTCAGATCTTCAATCTGACTGTCGGCCAGTGGAATAGGAGCTGAATCGGTATCAGGATACATGCGGTCAGCACCCGGAAGCACACGTTCGAAAATGGTGGAACCATCTGCAAACGATTTGCGTGTTTCTGGGGGAATACCGTCAAAAGCCATCAGACAACGTTCTTCGATAACATCGAGCGCTGTGGCCACATCATCCTCAGGACCCCAGAACACAAGCTGTGCATCGTTTTCACCGGCACTGAACATCTGTGCAATCCGATCCCAGTCATCGTAACCAATCATTGGTTCAAACTCCTCACAATGCGTCATGTTGGGTTTTTCAATGCATGCTATCACCTTCAGACGGTCAGCCAGTTCATTGGCAAACATCTGCCCGGGTTGTGTAAAATGTGAGAGCAAGCCTTTGAACTCCGGCAGATTGACAGCCACTATTTTATATTTCTGATCGCGGGCAGCCATCAGGGGTTCATATTCAAACTTATAATCGTAAAAATTCAGCTTGCGGTGGGCCGGTTTCCAGTTTTCGCGGGCAATACGGCTGCGCAGCTTATCCCTTAACAAAAGCAACGACCACTGCCTGAAACACTCCACATGCGTAAGCTCAGGAATCCAGCGGGTATGAGCCACGCCCTTGATTTCCACGCGATGGCCTCCACGGCAGCTCACATTCACGTCTTCACGTCCGGCACCCATGCCTGTACGAACATTGCCGGTGCTGCGGTTCAGGAAACGGATATAATTACAGGCTTCCATCACCTCAGCAGGATTCATGCACTCGGGATAGGTAACAGTTTCAATCAACGGCATGCCCAGCCTGTCAGTTTTGTAAATGCGGTTGTGGCCAATATCAGAAATTTCGCGGCAGGAATCTTCTTCAATACTGAGCTGAATGAGCCGGATTTTCTTATGCCTCAGCGGAATCTCACCTTCAACACCGATGATGGCTGTACGCTGAAAACCTGTAGGAATGGATCCATCGAGGTACTGTTTGCGTGTGATATGCACCTCGCCCACAATATTCAGTTTACTCAGCAGCGAAATGCCAATGGCAATCCCCAGTGCCTGCCTGTTGATGGGGAAAGGAGGCGTATCATCCACCTCATAAGTGCAGGTGGTTTTATTTTTGACTCTGTAAATAATGTTTTTACGTGTTTTAAACTCCATGAGTGCCGTACCGTCGTACTCACCAAGTTCACTCAGCGTGGGGCGCATATGGCGGATTACTTCGGCATCGTAATCATCATGTTCATGAAAAACACCGGCCGGACAGTTGCAGAAGAGTTTTTTATCGGTGAGCAACTGCTGATGAACCTCCAGACCTGACATGAAGCCAATACGGTCATAATCGTCCTGTGTGGCATCACGACGGCTCACATAACCAGCCTGTTGTTTGGTTTCGTCATAGTTGGAACGGGCATCGAACCTTGCACGCGAAGGTTTATTTCCGTTTTTTTGAAGTTCCTGAGAATTAGATCGTTGTTTCGACATTGTATCAGGTTGAATTTGGTGAAAAGTGGCACAAAAGTATGGAAATATCCTGTGAAGGCAAAAAATAATGTGCTAATGGGTTCATGTGCTAATGGGTTCATGTGCTCATGTGCTCATGTGCTTATGGGGAAATGTGCTTATTGGAAAATGTGGGCATATGAAAATATGCAAATGTGAGGATGGGGGAATGGGGGAAATATGCAAATGTGAGGATGGGGAGATTTGAAGATTTGGAGATTTGAGGATTTGAAGATTTGAGGATGTGGAGATTTGAAGATTTGAAGATTTGAGGATTTGAAAATTTGAGGATTTGAAGATGTGAAGATTTGGAGATTTGAAGATTTGAGGATTTGAAAATTTGGAGATTTGAAGATTTGAAGATTGGGAGATTCGGGGAATTATTCAAGAATTTTACAAACCAAAATCCGAAATATAAAGGATCTACTTACTATCAACTTCCTACTATTGCCTAATGCCTAATGCCTATTGCCTATTGCCTATTGCCTGTTTTACAAATAAACTACAGAATTCCGCAACAAAAGCTGCCTGATCTATTCAATATTTTTATATATTGCAGGCATTAAACTATGCGGGAATTTTATCAATATTAACAACAACATTTATGAAAGCAATTAACTTTTTTGCATTGATACTGGCTGTGCTCCTACCGGCTTTTTTACATGCATCAAATGCGGATGCAAAAGTAAAATCATCTGAAATTAAAAAAGTTACCGTGTTTCTGAAAGGAGCACAAATTAACCGCGAATGCGAAATAGCTGTTCCTTCAGGAGCATCTGAGGTGGTCATCGGTAACCTTTCTCCCAAAATTGACGGAAGCAGCCTGCAGGTGAAAGCCAGCGGGGAACTCATGATCATGTCAGTGAAACTACGTACCAATTATCTTGAAAAACGCCAGAATACCATTGACCGCAAAGCACTTGATGCAAAACTCAAGGCCCTGAAAGATCAGGAAAATGAAGCTAGAATGCTGAAAGGTGTGTATGAGGGAGAACAAAACGTGCTGACTGCCAATCAGACCCTCGGAAGCGAAAAAGAAGGCTTTACCGTTCAACAGTTGCGCGAGACTTCAGAATTCTTCAGGAGCCGCCTGCTCGAAATCAGGACCAAAATGCTGGAACTGGATCAGAAAATAACGAAATTAAACGAAGAATCAAATAAACTCACTGAGCAGCTGTCAGAATCAGAAGATCTTGAGAAGATCCCCACGGGAGAAGTGGTGATCAGCATCTCTGCCAAACACGAGGCTTCGGGTACACTCATCCTTGATTATTACATACCCGATGCTGCATGGGTTCCGTTTTATGATGCACGCGTGGAGGAAGTCAACAAACCGGTGGAACTCTCACGCAAAGCCCAGGTATTTCAGAATACAGGTGAAGACTGGAACAGGGTAAATCTCACGCTTTCATCGGCCAACCCCCTGCTATCGGGGCAAAAACCAGATCTTGCCACAGAATATGTGCAATATCAGGAACTGAACCGCCGCAAAAGCAACCTCGTGCTGCAGATGACAACATCAGACGTGGCAGAGGAGGTTGAATACAAGTCGAACCAAAACACCTCTGTAGCCAAAGGTGCACAACCAAAAGGTGACGCGCATTACCCTTCTGTTCAGTTGGAATCATCTGCAACACGCCGCGATTTTGTGATTGATGTACCTTACACCATTCCTTCTGATAATAAGAATTACACCGTTGCCATCGGAAATGTGTCGATGCCGGCCGATTATGAATACCAGATTGTACCCAAGATTGAACCTGCAGCCTTCATCGTGGCCCGCATTGCCAACTGGGAAGATTTTGACCTGCTGAGTGGCACGGTAAACCTGTATTTCCAGCAGACCTACATCGGCAAGACCTACCTCAACACCCAGCGTGTGGCTGATACCCTCGGCTTCTCGCTCGGAAGGGATCCCTACATTGTAACCACACGCAAAAATGTGAAGGAGTTTACTTCTGAAGAAGTGATAGGCTCCGACAAAAAGGTGATGAAAGCCTGGGAGATCACCATCCGGAATACCAAACGCACGGCGGTGAACATTCTGCTCGAGGATCAGATTCCGGTTTCGCAGTCGCGCGATGTTACGGTGGACCTGATTGACAACGGACAGGGCAAACTGGATGAAAAAACCGGTAAACTTACCTGGAGTTTCAGGCTTGAACCTGCGGGTTCAAAACAGTTTACATTCAAATACAGGGTAAAGTATCCCAGAACGGGCGGTGTATATTCAGAATAATGAACCGTGGAAACTAAAAACATTTTTGTGATGAAACCCATTCATGTATTCATACTCAGCCTGATGCTTCATGCCCCGCTGGCACTCAGGGCGCAGGAAACCATCAGCATCAGCACTTCCACCGTGCAAAAAGTAACGGTGTATGCCAGTGGCTGCTACATTGAACGAACCGCCGGCTTTAAAGCAGAAGCAGGTGTGTCAGTGCTTGCCATCAAAGCGCTTTCGGCAGCCATTGAAGAAGGAAGCATACAGGTTAAAGCCGGTGGGGATTACACCATTTTATCGGTGCGAATGCAGCAATATCACCCTGTTCACAAACTGAAACCGGCTCAGGTGGTGAAACTGCTCAACAGAAAAGACTCACTGGTTGTGCAGCGCAATGCCATAGAACCCCAATTGTTTACACTTGAAAAAGAAAAGGGACTGCTGCTGAACAACCGCAAACTTTCAGGACAGGAGAAACAAACAACGCTGGCCGAAATAAAATCGATGGCGGATTATTACCGTGAACGCCTGACGGCCATTGAAAAAGACAAGACACGTCTGATTGAACAAAAAGAGCAAATCATCCGAAGCATTGTGGCTGTTGACAAACAGTTGAATGAAGACGGAACCACCGACACGCAGGGCAAAACCGAAGGATGGATCATGGTAGGCATTTCGGCGGCAAAGCCTGTTGAAGCCAGGTTGGATTTCAGTTATTTTGTTCCGGGGGCAAGCTGGTATCCGGTGTATGATTTCAGGACTGAAGGCCCGGCAGAACCCATCACGGTGATGCAGAAAGCCGTGGTGCAGCAATCGACGGGTGAAGACTGGAAGGATGTTCATCTGGTGCTGTCGGGCGGACGGCCCACGCTTTCGGGCGATAAACCCGAACTGAGGCCCCTGACACTGGCGATGGCTGAACCACCAGGAGCTGGTAATGTAGATGAACAAAAATCGTATGTGCAATATCCACGCAAGAAGTATGACCCATCAAGGTATGGTATTTTAAAAGGAAAGATGGTTGACAAACAATCGAAAGAAGTAATTCCTTTTGCCAATGTTGTTATCGAATTCAATGGAGTGCAGGAAGGAGGTGCAACTACGGACTTTGATGGCTGTTATGTGATTAAGCCTATTGCGCCTGGTTATTATGATATTAGATGCTCCTATGTGGGTTATCAGACGAGGCTTCTTAAAAATATTTATATAGAACCTGAAACAGTTCAAATTCAAGATATTGAACTAGAGTCTACAGCAACGGCATTAACAGGAGTTGAAATTACATCGTACAAAGTGCCCC
>CAZKCK010000078.1:0-4896 GCA_964550695.1 uncultured Bacteroidales bacterium
GTTTTTCAAGTTGTATAGTATTTGATTACCCTTGGGTAATAAGGCTCCGCTTTGCTTGGTGTGGCATGGTCAGTTACCGATTGATTTTGATGCTGTAAAAATACACTACAAAAACATGTTTGTCAAGAACGTATTTTTTTAACTCAATTACCGGCCTGTGTAAACAAACGATGGAAGGGCGTTGTTTGTAAGTATGTTAACATAGTGCAGCCAACCATTAAATCTACTGATTTTGTACAGGATTGAATCAAAGCTCAACACAAACTCCGCTGAGTATCAGCAAAACAGGGAAGCCTTTCTGAAAATCCTGCACGAATACCGTGCAAGACTGAAAGATACACGCAACGGAGCACCCGAACCGGCCGTTAAAAAACACAAGGAACGCGGCAAACTCCTTGCACGCGAACGCATCGACCTGCTGGTGGATGCCAACACACCCTTTCTGGAACTTTCAACCATGGCCGCATACAATGTGTACGGCAATCAATTCCCTTCGGCTGGCATTGTTACCGGAATTGGTGTGGTACAGGGCCGCGAAACCGTGATTGTAGCCAATGATGCCACGGTAAAGGGCGGCACGTATGTAAAGGAGACCATCAAAAAGCACATCAGGGCACAGGAAATTGCCCTCGAAAACCACCTGCCCTGTGTATATATGGTTGATTCGGGCGGTGTTTTCCTGCCTGAACAGGCCAATGTGTTTCCGGATCGTCAGGATTTCGGACGTTTCTTTTACAACCAGGCACAGATGTCGGCCAAAGGCATTCCGCAGATTGCCATCGTGATGGGTTCATGTACTGCCGGTGGCGCCTATGTTCCGGCTATGAGTGATGAAACCATTATTGTGAGGAATCAGGGCACGATTTTTATCGGCGGGCCTCCGCTGGTAAAGGCTGCCACAGGCGAAGAAGTTAGTGCCGAAGAACTTGGCGGGGCCATGGTGCATACCACCATTTCGGGGGTGGCCGATCATCTGGCTGAAAACGATCACCATGCCATACAGATATGCCGCAATATTTTTGAATCATTCCAAAAACCCTTCCGGCAGACGCTTGACCTGGCCCTGCCTGAAGAACCCTTTTACAGTCCTGATGAATTGTATGGCCTGGCACCCGTTGACCTCCGCAAACCCGTTGATGCCCGCGAAATCATCGCGCGTATGGTTGACGGGAGCCGGTTCAGCGAATTTAAAGCCGGCTACGGCATTACGCTGGTCACAGGTTTTGCCCGCATCATGGGATTTCCGGTGGGTATCCTGGCCAACAACGGCGTGTTTTTCTCCGAATCCTCGCTCAAAGGCGCCCATTTCATCGAGCTGTGTGCCAGTCGCAAAATCCCCATCCTTTTCCTTCAGAATATCACAGGATTTATTGTAGGCAAGGAATATGAACGCCGTGGCATTGCCCGCGACGGGGCCAAGCTGGTGCATGCCGTTGCCAATTCAGGTGTGCCGAGGTTTACGGTGGTATTCGGCGGCTCCTTTGGTGCCGGCAATTACGCCATGGCAGGCAGGGCTTACGATCCGCGGCTGCTGTTCATGTGGCCCAATTCCAAAATATCCGTCATGGGTGGCGAGCAGGCTGCCGGTGTACTGATTCAGGTAAAGGAAGAACAACTGAAAGCCCAGGGCAAACTGATGGATCCGGCTGAACGCGATCAGTTAAAGCAAACAATCCTGAAAAAATATGAAGAAGAAGGATCGGCCTATTACAGCACCTCACGGCTCTGGGACGATGGCATTCTTGACCCCGTTGATACCCGTAAGGCCATTGCCATGGGAATCGCCATGTCACTCAACAAACCCTATCCTGAACCCGGGTTCGGTGTTTTCAGGATGTAAACGCATAATGGATTTATAATATCCATTATTCCTGCAGGCCTATTGCCCACAGGAAAATTTAAATCTAAAATAAGTTCATGCAGAACAAATATATACAAAGTGTTTTTCAGGCCGTCGACGCCCGTGATGCTACCGGATTGGCCAATTTTATGACAGAGGATGGCATTTTCAGATTTGCCAACAATCCGGCAGTAATCGGTAAAAGTCAGATACAGCCGTTCCTGGAAGGATTCTTTAACAGCATTCAGGGCATCAGCCACAGCGGCATCGAGGTCTTTGAACTTCCCGGAGTTTTTATCATCAATGGCCTTGTTACCTATACCCGGCATTCCGGAACCACCTATGCATGTTTTTTCTCCAACACCTTTAAAATGAAAGGCGATAAAATCAGCGAATACCTTATATTTGTGGATAATTCAAAACTTTACACAGAATAAATAATAAAAATGACTGAAAACCGGCTTGTTGTAACTGAAATCATGAACAAGGTTGCCACCGTGAGGCTCAACAGGCCCGCAGTGCGCAATGCGTTCAATCAGGCAATGATTCAGCAGATAACCGAAGTTTTTGAAAAGCTGGCACGCAACACCGGCATCAGGGTGATTGTGCTGAGAGGCAACGGCAAAACCTTTTGTGCCGGTGCTGATCTTGAATACATGCAACAGGTAGCGGGTTTCAGCCATGATGAAAATGTTGCCGACGGGATGCTGCTGGCACGTATGTTTGAGGCAATAGCCATGAGCACTGTCCCCGTTATCGGGATTGTGCATGGAGCTTCGATGGGTGGAGCCAATGGCATCCTGGCTGCATGTGATATTGTTCTTGCCGAAAAAGACACCGTATTTGCCTTCAGCGAAGTGAAACTCGGCATTGTTCCGGCTGTTATTTCGCCATTTGTACTGCGCAAATTACAACCCGGCGCAGCACGTGAACTGATGCTGACAGGCCGCAGATTCAGTGCACACGAAGCTGTAGCCGCCGGGTTAATCAATTATAGTCTTGATTCAGATTCTGTTGAAACAAAACTTTCTGAAATCATCAGTGAATTTTATACGGCATCGCCTCAGGCTGTGGCACTCTGCCGGAAACTGCTCACCGAAGTAAGCAGCAATCTTTATCATGATGACCTCGGTCAGATCACCGCAAATTACCTTGCTGAAGCACGTGCTTCGGTTGAAGGCAAAGAAGGACTGAATGCATTTCTGCAAAAACGAAAACCCGGATGGACCGAATAACGCTAAACCTATGAAGTTACTCCAAAAAATACTCATTGCCAACCGTGGCGAAATTGCCATCCGCATCATTCGTACAGCCCATAAGCTGGGCATTGCAACGGTTGCCATTTATTCAAAACAGGACGAAGGCGCCCTGCACACCACCCTTGCCGATGAAGCCTGGGATCTGGGTGATGGCAGCCTTGCCGCAACATATCTGAATATTCAGGCCATTATCGGAATCTGCAAATCGGCAGGATGTGATGCTGTGCATCCCGGGTATGGTTTTTTATCAGAAAACCCACTATTTGCCAAAGCATGTCACGAGGCAGGCATCACTTTTATCGGGCCTTCGGCAGATATTATTCAGATGATGGGCAATAAAATAGCCGCCCGAAACATCGCCAAAAAAGCCGGACTTCCGGTGGGTGAAGGCGTGACCGGAACTCCGGAAGAATTGCTTTCAAAAGCTGCCGGACTCCCCTACCCTGTGCTGATAAAAGCTGCTGCCGGCGGTGGTGGAAAAGGGATGCGCATTGTACGGAATGCCGGCGAACTTCCATCGCTGCTTGAATCTACAAGTCGTGAAGCTGCCTCGTATTTTGGTGACGGGTCGGTTTACATTGAACGCTTTGTGGAAGAACCCCGGCATATTGAAGTACAGGTGCTCGGCGATGGCAAAGGAAATGCTGTCCATTTTTTTGAACGTGAATGCAGCATACAGCGGCGCTACCAGAAAATTGTGGAGGAATCCCCCTCTCCCACCCTCACACCCGCCGTACGTGAAAAAATATGCAAAGCTGCTGTTGATCTTGCAGCATCCATCGGTTACGGCAGTGCAGGCACCATCGAATTTCTGGTCGACAAGGACCTGAATTTCTTTTTCCTTGAAATGAACACCCGTATACAGGTTGAACATCCCGTAACTGAAATGGTTACCGGTGTTGACCTGGTTGAAGAACAAATACTGATTGCTTCCGGGCAGCCACTCAGGCATACGCAGGATCAAATAAAGCAGAACGGCCATGCCATCGAATGCCGGATTTATGCTGAAGATCCCTCAGCCGGATTTATGCCGTCACCCGGGATAATGACCCTGTTTCATGCACCCGAAGGCCGTTACATCAGACACGATACCGCATATGCCAAAGCCGGAACGGTGAACAGTGCCTTCGACCCCATGATTGCAAAGCTGGTAACCTGGGGCGGTGACCGCAATATTGCACAGGCCCGCATGGCAGGCGCTCTCAGCGATTTTACAATTCAGGGCATCAAAACCAATATTCCGTATCTCGCTTCCCTGATCCGGCATGAAGCTTACCTGGCAAATGCCATCTCTACAAAATTCTGCGATCTTTACACTGACACCATCAATCAGGAGATTGAAGCCAGCCGGCAAAAAGCCGGAATCACCATACCGGCACTCGGTTACCTGCTGCACAGCCTGGGAATTCATCAGGAAGCAGCCAACCGGAACATTTGGGAAACCATCGGATACTGGCGCAATCTTTCATGCCTTCAGGTAGTTGTTGATCAACAGCCCGTAAAAATTGAGCTGGTGAAACGTCAGCAAAACACCTTTGAATTTGCCATCGACGGCAATCATTTTACATGTGTGATACGCGAAACCGGCCCAAACCGTCTGGTATTTACTTCTGATGGTCATTCATACACCTGTCTGGCTTCTGATGATCGAAAAGGTCATACGTTCTTAAACCTGAATGGGTTTACCTATTTCTGCTCACGCACTGACCTGCTGTTTACTCCGGAGGTTTTCAGCATGACCGAACAAAGCAGCCATGCAGCAGGAGGTCGTATTTCGGCACCAATGCCCGGCAAAGT
>CAZKCK010000078.1:4996-16851 GCA_964550695.1 uncultured Bacteroidales bacterium
CAAATTTCAAAAGACAAAAGACAAATATCAATATTCAAAAGACAAATATCAATATTCAAAAGGCAAATTTCAAAAGACAAATCTCAAAATGCAAAACAGGAAAGGACCATTCTTCTTCACTTTAGCCTTCTTTAACAGGCTCAGCGAAGGAATTGCCTATCAGTTTAAAAACTTTCAGAAATTCATCCAAGACGCAATAAATTGCGTCTCAACGGAACCAAAATCTTTAATCTCATTTTCATATTTTCACATCTTCAAATCTTCAAATCAGCACATTAACTCATTAACCAATTAACAACCCCTATGGACATTTTTTGCAACGAAGAACATGATCTCATCCGCAGTACGGTCAGAGATTTTGCCGAAAAAGAAATCAGGCCATTGGCCCACGAACTCGACGATAAAGCTGAATTTTCCTATCCCCTGACAAAGCGCATGGGCGAACTGGGCTTGCTTGGAATGTACATCGATGAAAAATATGGTGGGCAAGGTACTGATTACCTCTCGTATATTATTGCCGTTGAAGAAATTGCCAGAGTAGATAGTTCACAGGCTGCCACTCTGGCCGCGCACAATTCTCTGGGGATTGGCCCTCTGAAACGCTACGGCACCGAAGAACAAAAGATGAAATACCTCCCCCAACTCTGCACCGGCGATGCACTCTGGGGATTTGGCCTTACAGAACCCGATGCCGGTTCTGACTCAAGGGGAACAAAAACCAAAGCTTACCTCGATGGCAATGAATGGGTGATTAACGGCTCCAAGATATTCATCACCAATGCGGCCACCAGAATCACGCTGGGCTCAACGGTTCAGGCTGTTACGGGCGAAAAGGATGGAGACAAAGTATTTACCACGTTTATCCTGCCACAGGAAACCCCCGGATTCAGTGCCACCGAAATGCATGGTAAAATGATGTGGAGGGCTTCGAACACGGCACAACTCTTTTTTGATGAGTGCCGCATCCCTGCCGATTATATCCTTGGAAAAGTAGGCGATGGTTCCAAAATCATGCTTTCCACCCTCGACAGCGGCCGTCTGGCCATTGGTGCCATGGGGCTGGGTCTGGCGCAGGGCGCCTTTGAACTGGCCCTGAATTACGCCAAAGAACGGAAACAGTTTGGCAAACCCCTCTCAAAATTCCAGGCCATCTCATTTAAACTTGCTGATATGGCCACCAAAATTGAAGCATCCCGCAATCTGCTTTACAAAGCCTGCTGGCTGAAAGACCATGAACTTCCGTATGCAAAGGAAGCTGCTATGGCCAAACTTTACTGCTCTGAGGTTGCCAAGGAAGTTGCGGATGAGGCCGTACAGATACACGGCGGATATGGTTTGATGAAAGACTATGACATTGAACGCTTTTACCGCGATCAGCGCCTGCTGCAGATTGGGGAAGGCACTTCCGAAATACAGCGGATGGTGATTTCAAGGCATATCGGATGCTAAAATTGTTAGTTTTGTACTGAATTTGAGGTTAACGGGAAGATCAATAAAGTGACCCCTGAATCAATGAATTCGGAAGAATTAATATTTTACAATCACCGGAAACACCATAATTAATTAATGAAACCTTACAAACAGGTTGTAGCTGAGCGATATGACGGTTATGAAAAAGGAGCCCATATTTACAAAAACATTTATTCCTTAATTAATCCTGTTGGCTTTAATGCCGACAAAAGAATCAGGCAGGCTTTTTACAGGGCATTCAATTTTATCAGAAACAATCAGTCAGATATCTCAAAATCAATCATTCTGGATATTGGTTGCGGAAAAGGTCAAACCACCAGGTACTTCAGCGAACTGACCGGAAGCCCGGAGCATATTTATGGGATTGACTTGTCAAAAAACCGGATTGAAAACGCAAAAAAGATGAATCCTGCCATCAACTATCAGGTGGGTGATATGGTAACCCTGCCGGCAATGGTTCAAAATGCTGACATAATTACTGCTTTGGATGTATTTATGCATCTTGCTGAAAAGCACGAAATTGACGCAGCTCTTCAAAATATTTATACGCACTTAAATGCTGATGGTTATTTCATATGGTTTGACAGTTATGCCAAAGACCATTTTTCAGCCAAACCTGAAGCAGATCACTGCGGGTTCAGCACAAAACAAATGATTGAGTTTGCTTGCAATGCAGGTTTTGCGCAGGTGTTTCAAACGAACCTTTATAAAACATTATTCGGCAGGTACCATTCTCTTTACCTGATTACCAAATTCCCGGAATGGCTCATCAATTTCCTTGAAAAAGTCTTACCCGGACCTCCCGGAAATATACTCATGATTTTTAAAAAATCTAAGCCATAGAACCAAGTCTGAAAAGCACCAAAGCTAGCTTCTAAATCAACGATACAAAGATTGCATAAAAATTCACATAATGCACACCTTCAGCAACATAAAACTTAATGACCTTGCCCTTCATTACGTGGGCAACAAAAACAACGGCGACAGCATATTGCTGGCCAAAAGCACCCTGCATTTCAGCAATGAGATTCGTGAGCTACTCGTTACTTATTTCACTTCGCCCTTTAAATCAGAGGCTTATTTTAACTTCACGCATGAAACCGACCTCCACCTGAATGAAGTATATACCTATGTTTCAGAAATTTTCGACAATCCTGAATCCTTATATGAGCAATCGGTAAAGCTGGCCAAGCACCTGTTTGAGCAATCGGTTCACCCGAAAATAAAACCAGGTGAACTGTATGTGGTGCATTTCAGCGGTTGCTCCATCAACGGTGAAGAAGTGGATGCGGTGGGGCTTTTCAAATCAGAAAATAAGGATACTTATTTAAAGGTTTACCCGATTGACGAAGGCTTTGAAGTGAGCAGTGATCAGGGCATCAACATCAGCAAACTCGACAAGGGCTGCCTGATTTTCAATACAGCACGCGAAAATGGCTATCTGCTAGCCGTAACTGATAACCTGAACAAAGCCACGGAGGCACAATACTGGTTCGACCATTTCCTGCAGGTGGTGCAGCACAATGATTCCTACCTTCAGACTGAGTATGCCATTTCGATGTGCAAAAACTTTGTGGCCGAACGCCTGCCGGAACATTTTGAAGTAAGCCGTGCCGACCAGGTGGACCTGCTCAACCGCTCAGCTAAGTTTTTCAAAGAAAAAGATAATTTTAATCTGGATGAATTTGCCAGTGAAGTTATTCAGGAACATAAGATTATAGCAAGTTTCAAGGAGTACAAATCTGATTTTGAAGGCGACCGCGATTTTCAGTTTGATGACAGTTTTGAGATTTCAGAATCAGCCCTGAAGAAAGGCGCAAAAGTATTCAAGAGTGTGATCAAACTCGACAAGAACTTTCACATTTACATCCATGGCGACCGTGGCTACATTAAGAAGGACTATGATGAGGCTTCAGGCCTGAATTACTATCAGTTGTTTTTCAGGGAAGAGGCATAAGGTCATGAGCAGTGGATAGCCAATCACCGATTGTATTAACAGGCTCTTTCCTAAAAACCCTATTTATGCTTCCTTTCATACACTTTTTCACCACTTTTGCTGTAGTGGTACTGCCCGCCGCGGGGACCGGTATACACTGCCTGCCCTTTGCTGTTGGTACCTGTCTGCCTGTCAGTGGTCTGTTCTTCAGCCAACAATCCATTAGCATTTGAAATAGTTTCTTCTCCGGGGCTTTTCTGCCCAATGTGCAAATAACAATATCCCTCAGGATTCAGGGTTTTATTGCGGCAGCGGTTGCCGGCTTTGGTTAAACCATTGCACTGAACTGAAGAGGATGCCTTTATCCCCATATCCTTTCCGGATTTCGAACCCGCCCACGACCAGCATTTCAGGCAAACTTCCTTTTCAATCAGGTTCTCCTGATTATCGGGGACTGCCGGAAAAAAATCGATACCCGTAAACCGCTCCACACTGTCGATTGTAACAGCAAACTGCTGCAATGAAACTGTTGAGCCTTCATTCAGTAGAATAAAACCTATGCCTTTGATATCGGGCTCAGTATAGTCAAGGATTACTTTATAGTAATATTCCGGCACCGAAACCCCATTAGGTCCGATTGACGGCAATCCCGGCCTCAAAACGGGCCCGGTCACTACATAAACCGCTTCATTTTCAATGGCCCAGGAGCGCACCAGTTCCTCGAGTTTTTTCCAGATCCCCCTGTTAAAGGCCGGCACCTGCGGACTCATATTGCTGTAATAAAATGATTCATTCATTGTAGTTTCTGACCATCCCATATCGGCAGCAGGAGCCAGATGGCCACGGTCATAGCCCGATTTTTCGTAATCACGGTTGGTGGCTGATCCTGTTTTGATTGCAGGATCGGGAATAAACTTATTGCTTCTTTCGGTTACCTTAGCGGTTTCCGCCTTTGTAAGTTCATAAGCCACCCACTCAGCCTGTTCATGGCTCTCGGAATATACTATCGAATAACCTGTATGCCTGACCACTTCATCACCATGATTCAGTGCTGGTATTTCAAGACCTGCGATGTGTGCTATGTTAACATTTGCCTGCAGGCTATCAGCATACTGCCAGGTACCATCGGCATGAAGCACCACCTTGCGTCCGTCGGCAGTGCGGATTTCCTGCTGCCCGAAAAACAACAGAGGAATTGTGATACAGATCAGCAGGAGAACAATAAGTTTTTTCATATTATGGTTATTATGACTATCTCTCAATTCAGGGTTGATAGTTCATGTAAAAGTACAGATAATCATCAAATCAGCAGAAGATTGAATTAACTTGATTAATCCTTAAAATTGATTTGTAATAAAGAAGCTGATTTCTCCCTACGGTCGAAATGAATTGATTATTAATTCCATGGATTTAATAAAAAAGGCCGCGAACTAAGTAAGCGGCCTTTTCAAATTCAATTGTTAACCTTCAGTGGTCAGTCGGAAGCAAGAGCCCCGTTCTATCGTTCCGCTGAAAAGCGGAATGTGCTTTTTAAATTACACATGTGATATGCCATCAAATTTAGTGTAAAAAAAGCCAATCTCAACCATTTTAACAAAATTTAAATTATGCTGGCAAATGGTATGATTGGCAAATATCAAAATACAATTATCAATCAACAATTTACACTTACCCTAATACTGTTCTGGCTTCATCAGCAATAAATTTCAGCGCTTCGGCATGGGCTGAATGCCGGTTTGCATTTTCAAGGTCCATCAAAGCAGCGGCATATTCAGCCGATCCTGCATTTTCATTTATTCCGGAAGCTGCTGAATTAATGAACTTTAGCATTTCCTCTTTTGCTATTCTCAGTTTATCCCAGGCATCTCCCGAAATATAAATCTGTTGTGAAAGATTATGCTCAAACTCATCGCGCACAGTCTGTGATAGAGCCACCTGAAACTGTAAGGCGGTCATACCGGGCTGGGCTATCCTGAGGATGAGTGATACTGGTGATATTCTTTCGAGAAAAAGCACACACCGCTCGTAGGCTTGTAACCGCAAAGGCATTGCAACCTTTATATTGTCAGCTTTCATCTCGGCCAGTTGCTTCTTTTCTTCTCTGGCCAGAAACTCTTTCACAATTTTATGGATTGTTTCATCGGCCGGTCTTCCGGTTTGATCAAGTTCTCTGTAAACCCTGGTAGCGAGCATGTTAAAAAAATAATAAGCAGTTGCAAACACCAGCAATGCCGGTATGGTGAGCTGCATCAGGTCAATCAGTTCATTCATAATTATCTGTTATTCTGTTTTAGTTTTCAAAGCAAACAATTGGAGCGCTTTCCTTAAGATAACGCCGGAATTGAGTCCATATTTTTCAAGCAGTTCCTCCGGTCTTCCGGATTCGCCGAAACAGTCCTCCATTCCAATAAAATCCATGGGTACGGGATGGTTTCTCACCACCACTTCGGCTACAGCACTTCCCATCCCTCCTGCAATCTGATGTTCCTCGGCTGTGAGTATTGCACCACATTCCTTTGCTGCCATCACAATGCATTCCGTATCAATAGGCTTGATCGTGTGTAGGTTGATCACCCTCGCATCAATTCCGTTTTCAGCCAGCTTTTCAGCCGCCTGCAGTGCTTCCCACACCATATGCCCGGTGGCAATAATGGCCAGATCGCCCCCTTTCCTGAACACCTGAGCGATCCCGGTTTTAAAAGGTAACTCATTTGTAGTAAAATCCGGTACAGCTTCACGCCCGAACCTGATATAAACAGGCCCTTTAATGTGCTGAACTGAATAAAGTACTGCGAGTTTTGCCTGTGTGGCATCGCATGGACTGATGACAGTCATGTTCGGGAGCACGCGCATGACAGCAATATCTTCCAATGCCTGATGGGTGGCACCATCAGGTCCGACAGAAATACCGGCATGAGCGCCACCGATGATCACGCCCAGATTGTTGTAGCATAACGAAATACGTATCTGATCAGTAGTACGCAGGGCAGCAAAAACGCCATAGGTCGAAAAAACCGGAATATTTCCGGAAAGGGCCATTCCGGCAGCCACTCCTATGCAATTCTGTTCAGCAATTCCCAATGAAAAAAAACGTTCAGGGAATTTCTTTGCAAAAAGATTGAGCCCGACGGAGGCTGTGATATCAGCGCCCAGCACCACCAACTGCTGATATTGTTCACCGGCAGCCAGCACACCTTCACCAAATCCGGCACGCGTAGGCCTGAGACCGTGCATTGTAAAACCACTCATGATTTGTTGATTTGATTTAAAAATCTTTCACATTGTTCAGCATCCGGAGCCTTTCCGTGCCAGCCGTAATCTCCTTCAATTTCGTGAATACCTTTTCCCATTTTTGTGTGTGCAATAATAACCGTAGGAACATACATAAATTTTGCAGCAGCCTCAAATGCAGCTTCCAGGTCGGCAAAATCATGCCCATCGCATGCAATCACATTCCAGCCAAAGGCTTTCCATTTTGCGGCAAGCGGCTCCAGTTCCATCACATCCGATGTTTTGCCGTCAATCTGTAACCCATTGCGGTCAACAACAGCCACCAGATTATTCAGTTTATAGTGGGCTGCTGACATGGCTGCTTCCCACACAGAGCCTTCCTGAAGTTCACCGTCGCCCATCACACAATAAATACGGTAGGTTTTTGATGCCAGTTTCGCCGACAGGGCCATTCCGGCAGCCACTGAAAGCCCCTGCCCCAGGGAACCTGCCGATAGTTCAAGCCCCGGCAGGCCAAAGTCTCTACCCGGGTGCCCCTGCAGCCGTGAACCCAGTTTACGCAGTGTAAGCAACTCCGAAACTTCAAAATAACCCGCCTGGGCCAATGCAGCGTACAACACCGGTGCCACATGACCTATTGACAACACAAGCCTGTCGCGCTCAGCCCAATCCGGGTCTGAGGGTCTGTGTTTTAAAACGTGCTGGTAAAGCATGCTGAACACATCAGCAAGTCCCAGCGATCCGCCTGTATGTCCGCTTCCTGCGGCGGTGATGCTTTTTACAACATTCATCCTGACATTCCGGGCAAAATCAGTAAGTTGTTTCAATGTATGCTCATCCATGGCTAACCTGAATATTTTTCAAAATTACAGTTTTCCTGACTTTTTAGCTATATAAAAAACTGTGCAGGCAACCTTTTTATCTGATTGGGTTATTACATTGATTGAAGTATATTGCCAAACTTTATCCACTCCAAATTATATTTTCTTTCATTTTTTATCCAATTATTTTCCTGCAGTTAAAAGCCCGCCGGGAGGCGGGCTTAACTCATTTCAGGGGGTGATGTAAGCAAAAAAAATGGCAGTCCTCCCGGATAGCCATTTATATAACCAAATGTAATTTATTATGAGAAATAATAAATGTTAAAAGATTGCGATTTTTTTAGCTACGCGTTCGTTTCCATAATTCAGGATGCACATATAAGTTCCGGAAGCAATGCCTGCAACATCAATGTCTAACACATGATTGCCATGGGTCAATGTTCCGAAATTCTTTTCAAAAACCTTTTTGCCTGTCACACTCATCAAAGAGATCCCCACCCTGCAATTCTGATTTAATTCAAAAGAAATCCGTGCATTATCTTCTAAAGGATTCGGATATATTTCGGGTATCATTGCTTGTGTAAGGTGTATGGGAGGACTGATACCAACCACATCATCCTTAATGATTTTCATGATTGTTTCAGAATTTTCAACATAGGAATGATCACCATCAACCGCAGTTCCCGGCTCACCATCCAGATTTATGGCAACATACAGGTTATCCGGATCAGAAGTATTGGGGAATTGCGGCATGATACCTTCGTCAAAAATATGTACAATATTATCCATCAGATCATAAAGTTCCCCCCAGGTTGTACCGTTATCAGGTGAGGTCCTGATCCATACATGTTTAAAATCGAGAGCACCATTGTTAAATCCTTCGGTAGTAGTGGCATACGCTATATAGACTCTGTATTCGTCATCAATATGTATGGTTGGCATGGTAGAAAGCCCCAATGAGCCATAAACCGTTGGTTGTCCCACAAAATCATACTCACCGTTACCATTCAGGTCGGGTGAAAAGCCAATCAGGTTAAAATCCTGTATCATTTCTGATTCCGGGTCTTCGTACGGGCAAAGGGCTTTCAGATTGTTCGAAAATACCGGCCTGCTTTCATTCCAGTATCCGATACCATCAACCAGATAGAAATGAGAGAAGGTAGTTCCGGTAGCATCGTGCAACACCCTGCTGATGCCAAAGGTTACGTGGGCCATGCCATCTTTGTCGAAGGCCAGGCCAAAGCCACCATCGGCACAGTAAAAAGTATCGGTTAAGGTAACTTCAAAATCAAAGAAAGGGTATGGATTTTCCCAGATTACTGTTTTGGTCCAGTTATCGCCATTATCAGTTGATTTGAGCATGAACAAGTCGTGAAATGCACTTCCGGCAAGAATTGCTATATTATTCCCCTGAGCTGCAAATGTATAACCATCTGTTGTAAAATGTTTATAAGACTCGGGGCCGGTACCCGGAAGCAATTCATTCTGAATATCCCAGGTCTCACCACCATCAGATGACCTCCAGTAAAGCATGGCTCTTTCCATTCCCTGATAAGCATCATAGGTATTGCAAATGATATGGACGATATTATGGTCAGGTCCGGTAGTGATTACACGCGGCCATGTAAGTTTGGGGGCTTCTGCAGGGCCCAGAAGGTCTTGCGTAATCCAGTCGCCGGTACCATAAGTAGCACGGCGTGAAACCCTTAACCTATCTGGCAGGTGAGTAACCACAATTTCACCGTTAGCTCCCAGCGGGGCATACGATGGCCAGCCTGTCTTTGTATTTTCGAGCCTGAATTCGGGTTCGGATCCCCATGAAGTACCGTCAAATTTATTGTAACCAGTTCCCCTGTCAGGAAAGGTTGTTTCATTGTAACCCATGGTCCATACAAAATTCATACGGCCATCATCATATCGCCAGAAACGGTTTCCAACGATATAATTACCCTGTTTATCAAATCTTGTAGTCCCTACAATTGACTCGTCAAAAGCCACCGGACTGTAAAGTCCCGGATTTTCGCCGGGAATTTGCTGAGGACATGTTTCAGCATTCTGGAGTGCGTAATCAACTTTCGCTGATAAATTTCTTGATGCCTTATCCAAGGCAACCCTGCTTTGTGCATCCACTGTCACAAAAACACCCGTTAATAGTAAAAAAAGTAAAAAACGTTTCATAAGCTTTAAAATTTAATTATTCTTCGGTAATAAATTATAAACTATTGACCACAAATTTATTACACTGGCTACACATTGCAAGTTTTAATATACAAGAACCGCTGAAAGGTTGGTGAAGTGCAGGCAATCATCGGCCAACCGGCAAAAAAGCGTTTTCAGTAAACAATCCGGAAAATACCATCGTGTTGCTTTTTATCCTTTTTAATTACAAATCACCACATTAACTAATTAATGATTCACGTTAGGCCTCAAAAGAATGTTTGGTATTAAAAAAAAGGATGGAAATAAGCAATTTGGCAGATGAATTCTGCTAATTCATCGAATAAAGTTATACACTGGCAGAAACCCTTAAATAATAGAGAATATAAAGCTATTTTTGGAAAATAAAACCCGCGTTATGATTAAATCACGCTTATTATCACATCTGGCTTTCTGGATCTGGGTATATGCATTCTTCTCTGTAATGCCCATAGCCTCAGGTCTGGATTATACTGAAACACTGGGATTAAACCTTTTGTACCTGCCCATTGATCTGGCATTGGTGTACTTTTGCCTGTATGTGCTGATACCGGCATATATCCCTCATAAAAAATACATCCATTTCCTGATTACCTGGTATCTTAGTTTACTGGTTGCCAATGGAGTATCACTGATATTTGATTTTACGATTACAAAATTCATCTTTGAATTTACTCCTGAAAACATCATTTACAGATTATTTATCAGTCAGTTAATTCTGTTCATGATCAGCGGTTTGGCAATCACTTTAAAAATTTTAAAATACACCTACGAAATCCAGTTAAAACAAACCAATCTTGAATTAAAGCTTAAAGTTAACGAGATCAGAATGTTAAAAGCACAAATCAATCCACATTTCATCTTCAACACCTTAAATAACATCGATACGCTGATATTTCAAAATAAGGAAATGGCTTCTGAGAGCCTGATGCAACTGAGTGAAATTATGCGCTATACACTTCACAAAGCCCCGCAATCAATGGTTTCGCTTGATGAAGAACTGGCCATGCTCAACAATTACATCAAACTTTCAAAAATCCGGTACCGCGATCCAGAATTTATTTCATTTAGTTATGTTGGGGATACTACCGGATTAACCATCAGCCCGATGATTCTGATTGTATATATTGAAAATGCCATAAAGCATTCTGACAATCAGGGATTAAGTCCTGGTATTATTATAAGAATCGATATTAAAGGTTCCAGGCTTTTGTTTGAATCAACCAACCGGATTGGGATGATTCTGGAACAAAACCCTGAAGAAAAGGGCGTAGGGCTCGAAAATGCAAAAAAACGACTGGCCCTGCTATACGCGGGCAAACACCAATTAGAAACCATTGATACTAAAACTGAGTTTATTGTAAAACTACAAATCGATCTGGCATGAAACTGCGTTGTATAGCCATTGATGACGAACCACTGGCATTAATTAAGATTGAGTCATTTATCAAAAAAATCCCTTATCTGGAGTTTGTAGCAAGCTTTGATAGTGCAATCAAGGCCCTCGAAAAACTTCGCAATACAAAAACCGATCTGATATTTCTGGATATACAGATGAAAGATCTTACCGGAATTCAATTTATTGAATCGCTTAAAAGCCATCCGAAAATCATTCTTACCACGGCTTTTGATTCATATGCAGTTAAAGCTTTTGAGCTGGATGTTGTGGATTATCTGCTGAAACCCATCTCTTTCGAAAGATTTTTAAAAGCTGTTGAAAAAGTTTATGCAGATTCGGATTATGCAGCACCGGTTGAAACAAAATCAATTCCGGTTGAAACAAACGGCCCCGGCAAATTTGTTTTTTTGAAATCGGGTACCAGGTATGTTAAAATACTGACTGATGATATCATTTATATTGAAGGAATGAAAGATTATCTGGCAATAGTTACGCATGAAGCAAAAATTCCCACACTCTATAACTTTAGCAATATATTCGAAATATTACCCATGCAACAGTTCATCAGGGTACACAAATCCTACATTGTAGCGCTGAACAAAATTGATTATATCGAAAAAAACTACCTGATTATCAAGAACAAACTTATAACTGTAAGCGAGTCATACAAAGAAGTTTTTTATCAGATTATACAGGAAAGAAGCATCCGGCAATAATTAGCTTTACAACAACAAAAACCCCCAGCTTCCCAGTGGGGGTTTTTCCTCATAAACAATAGGTAGTATAAACTATTAATCCAAAC
>CAZKCK010000079.1:0-16588 GCA_964550695.1 uncultured Bacteroidales bacterium
CAAAGACCGGTACATTGTAAAGTTGCCCGGCTTAAGTATCCTGAGGCATTCACCATAATTCAGTGCCATTGGTTTTTCAATATAAACTGCTTTTCCGGCCTGTGCAGCCATTATTGCATATTGGCAGTGTGTGGATGGTGGCGTTGCAATATAAACCGCATTTATTTCTGATTTTTGCAACATTTCACCGGCATCGGTATACCAGTGAGGTATTTGATGCCTGAATGCAAAATCTTCTGCTTTTGCGGAATTCCGCCTCATAACAGCCAGCACCCTGCTGTTGGCGGTTTTATACAAGGCCGGGGCACTTTTGATTTCAGCCACGCTGCCACAACCAATGATTCCCCATCTTATTTCTTCAAATTTCATTCTTTTTTTTCAGCGGGGTTTTGATATTGTTTTAAAAACGCCTCCCATGACATAACAAAGTGCTGATTTGAACCAAAGTATGAAAGGATCGGAAGAAAATCGGCTGCTTTGAGGTATCCCGGGACTGCGGTAATCTTCTGATTATTTTCGTCAAGAATCACATAGGAAGGGTATGACATTTGCCCCTGAAGCAAATTAATAGCCAATTGATGGGCTGACCTGGATGCTCCCGGATTGGGGTTGAATAACTTACGGCCATTGTATTCAACGGTGTCTTTACGCTCTGCATCCAACTTTACGGCATAATAATGTTCATTCATGTATTGTACGATCCCCGGATCACGAAAAGTTTCGGCATCCATTTTCTTGCACCACCCACACCAGGAAGTAAAAACATCAATAAATACTTTTTTCTTCGGAAAGCCGGCATTAAGTTTTACAGCCTCTTCAAAACTCATCCATTTTATACCTGCAGTATTGCTGGCAGTTTCCTGAGAATAGGCAGTTGACAAGGTTGTTAAAGCTAATAAAATCAGAATAAAACGCAGTCTGTTTATCATATTTGTCAATAATTTAAAACAAAAGTAATTCAATTTTTCAAGTTATACCTTAATGAGCGAAACAAAATAAAACCATTTTCGTACAGGCATAAAAGAAGCGCTATGACAAAACCAAAATTAACGTATGAATTTGTAAAAGGACTTCCGAAGGCTGAATTACACTGCCATCTGGATGGATCGCTCAGGATTAGTACTATTATTGAACTGGCCCAGCAGCAAAAGATTGAATTGCCATCTCAGGATCCGGAGGAACTCAGAAAACATCTGGAGGTTGACATTAATTGTCCGAGTCTGGAAGTTTATCTGAAACCATTTGAAATAACTGTTGCAGTTTTACAAACTTCAGAGTCATTAAAGCGGGCGACCTTTGAACTGGCTGAGGATTGCGTAGCCGAAAATGTGAGGTATCTCGAGATCCGATTTGCACCGATACTTCACATGCGTAATGGGTTAACCCTGGTTGATGTGGTGAACGCGGTTCTGAAAGGCAAAGAACAGGCTGAGAGAGCTTTTGACATTAAAATAGGTATCATTATTTGCTCAATCAGAAATAACAACCCTGAAGAATCACTTATTGTTGCAGAGCTTGCAGTTGCATTTAAAAACAAAGGCGTGGTAGGTTTTGACTTGGCTGGAGCTGAAGATGGTTTCCCGGCGAAACATCATGTTGAAGCTTTTTCACTGATAATCAATAATAACATTAATGCTACTGTTCATGCAGGAGAAGCCTACGGACCGGAATCGATACATCAGGCACTTCATTATATCAGTGCCAACCGCATTGGGCATGGAACACGGTTACGCGAAAACGGTGACCTGCTGAATTATATGAACGACCACAGGATTCCTATTGAAATGTGTATCACATCCAATGTTCAGACCAAGGCTGTGGATGTACTTCAGCATCATCCTGTAAAATTTTATTATGATGTGGGGCTGAGGGTTACATTAAATACAGACAACCGTTTGATGTCAAAAACCACACTTACCGATGAATACATGATAGCGATTGAGCATTTTGGTTTTACTGCAAAAGATGTTATTACATTGATATTGAATGGTTTTAAATCGGCTTTTCTGCCACATGGAATCAAAGTTGAATTGATTGATAAAGTGATGGACGAAATGGCAAAAGCAGGTTTACCGGTTAAAAGAGAATATGCATAAAATGTTAATTTTCTAATACATTTTTATATCTTTACACCAATTATTGATTAACCAGGGACTGAAGACTTACACGAGTTTTTAGTTCGCTAACCTTCACTCACTAACCAAAGCCTCATCCGTTGCCTGAAGATGGTTCCGGACAAAAAAAAAGAACCGGTAAAACGGTTCTTTTTTTTAAAGTTATAATCTATTGAGATCAATGATGGTGATGACCATGCGGGCCATGCACATGCCCATGAGAAATTTCTTCTTGCGAAGCTTCTCTGACCTCTACTATTTCGCCTGTAAAATGCAGGGTTTTTCCGGCCAGGGGATGATTAAAGTCCATTTTTACGGTGTCATCTTCTACGCGCATTACGCGGCCATGATATTGGTTGCCATGTTCATCCGACATTGGAATTGAATTGCCGGGAGTCAGCATCTGATGATCAATTTTGCCATCTTCCATGAACATGTTGATGTCCAAATCAACAATTGCGCTGGCATCAAATTCGCCATAACCATCCTTATCAGTTAACAGGAAACTGAAATGATCGGCAGCTGAAAGGTGAAGAATATTGTCTTCGAATACGGGAAGCAATTGACCGGTGCCATAAATAAAAACCAGAGGATCATTCTTGTCAGTAACTTGTATTACTTCGCCCTGAGGCCCGTCGATACGCAATTCATATGTTAGCGAAACGACTTTGTTTTGTGAAATTTGCATTAATTTTATAGAGTTATTTTAATACCTGATTTACAAGAGATGCGGCTTCTTCAAGTCTGATAGCCGAGAGAACTTTGAGTCCTGAGTTATCGATAAGTGCTTTTCCTTCAATGGCATTTGTGCCCTGAAGACGGGCAATAATGGGAACATTTATTTCGCCCATATTTTTATAAGCATCAACAATTCCCTGTGCAACCCGGTCGCAACGAACAATGCCGCCAAAAATATTTACCAGAATGGCTTTTACATTGGGGTCTTTGAGAATAATGCGGAAGGCCTGTTCAACTCTTTTTGCATCGGCTGTACCGCCTACATCAAGGAAATTGGCAGGTGATCCGCCTGACATTTTGATCATATCCATGGTAGCCATGGCGAGTCCGGCTCCATTGACCATACAACCCACATTGCCATCGAGTTTTACATAATTCAGTTTGTAATTTCCGGCTTCCACTTCTGTTGGATCTTCTTCATCAAGGTCGCGCATTTCCATGATTTCAGGATGTCTGAAAAGCGCATTGTCATCAATCACAACCTTTGAATCGGCAGCGAAAATTCTACCATCAGAAGCTTTGATTACCGGGTTTATTTCAAAAAGAGATGCGTCATTGCCGATATAAGCTTTGTACAGCGCATCAACAAATTTCAGCATATTTTTAAAGGCATCTCCTGAAAGCCCGAGGTTAAAAGCGATTTTACGGCATTGAAAGCCCTGCAGGCCGACTTTTGGGTCAATAAGTTCTGTAAATATCTGATCCGGAGTTTCTTCAGCTACTTTTTCGATATCCATTCCACCGCGTGGTGAATACATAATCATAATGCGACCCACCTGACGGTTGAGAAGAATGCTCATGTAGAATTCAAGCGTTTCTGTAGGGCCCGGGTAAAAAATATTCTGTTCGATAAGAACTTTTTTAACAAGTTTGCCAGCCGAACTTGTTTGGGGTGTAACCAGATGCATACCAATAATTTCACTGGTATAAAGTTCAACCTCTTCAAAGGTTTTGGCAATTTTTACACCGCCACCTTTTCCACGACCACCGGCATGTATCTGGGCTTTAACTGCCCATTTATCAGTTCCGGTGCTTTCTTTTAACCGTCGTGCGGCTTCGCCTGCCTCAGTGGCATTGAATGCAACAATACCTTCAGGCACTGCAACACCATATTTTTTTAGGATTGATTTCCCCTGAAATTCATGAAGGTTCATG
This sequence comes from uncultured Bacteroidales bacterium, assembly GCA_964550695.1. Classification (GTDB taxonomy): domain Bacteria; phylum Bacteroidota; class Bacteroidia; order Bacteroidales; family TTA-H9; genus CAZKCK01. Next base: position 4,008 of record CAZKCK010000079.1, read on the forward strand.
CAGAGATGGGTTTTTTAAGATTGTTTTAAAGTGAGCAAAAGTAATTATTCCGGACAGATAAACATTTAAAGTAATGAGTTGGTTCAATAAAAAAATATGTAAATGGTACATTTTTATTGAATTATAATCATCAGATTATTTTGCAATTGTACTAATTTAGCTGTTTGGTCAGGGCAATTTTCAAATAATATTTTCAAGTAATTCAAAACTTTTTCACAACAGATAATTGAATAACTGATGAATACAATTTTTTTTTGTAAGAATTTAACACGAAATACGAATTATTACGGCAAGATGCCATGGAATACGGTTGCTTCAACCCCACTGTTTTCGGAGAAGATTCGCAATTACATTACCTTTATTTTCATTACATTGTACTCAACTGTAACCGCGCAGGAAGCCGGGGACATTATCTATGGCGGAAATTTCGGCCTACAGTTCGGGAATACCACAGTGATAGATATTTCTCCAAATATTGCATACCAATTTAACCATTTTATATTAACCGGAAGTGGTGTAACTTATCAGTATTTTAATACCACTGTATCAGGTATTACAGAAAGTGACCATATTTTTGGCTGGAGAGTTTTTTCGGAGGTTAGTCTTATTCAGAATATTGTTGCACATCTTGAATATGAAACGCTTAATATGAAAATCCCGGCATATGAAGGTGGTTACAACCGTGAATGGATCAACTGTTTTCTGGTTGGGGGTGGTTACCGGCAAATGATTACCGATCATTCTTTTGCTTCATTCAATATTCTTTGGGATGTAATCGGGAATCCGCATTCACCTTATCAGAATCCGATTTACAGGTTTGGTTTTGGATTCGGGTTTTAACACCCGGTTGGTGCGAATAAATTTATTATTCCGGCACTATTGCCAGTTTATTCAATATGGCTATTTTCGCATTCCACAATTTCGGTATAAAAAATTTAAATTAATCAGGATATGTACCTGAGAATTATTGGTTTACTTATCTGTATGTATTCGTTTGAACTGTATAGTCAGGACAGCCTGAAGGTTGCCAATGCTGTGCGTGCAGAAAAGTCGCCGTTAATTGATGGAAGGCTGAATGATGCGTGTTGGCAAACTGCTGAAATAATTGGTGATTTTAAACAATATGTTCCGGCCTATGATGTAAAACCTTCATACCCCACCGAAGTAAGAATTGTATATGATGATTATGGTGTTTATATAGGTGCCATGCTTTATGACGCTTACCCGGATAGTATTCTGAGACAACTGGGAAACAGGGACAATGAGTACCTGAATGCCGATTTTTTTGGAGTTGAATTCGATACTTATAATAATAACCTTGATGCTTATTCATTCAGGGTCTTTGCTTCCGGTGTGCAGCAGGATTTCAGGGAAAATGACGAAACATTTGATGCAGTGTGGAGAAGCAATGTTCAAATACTTGAAAACGGATGGAGTGTTGAAATTGAGCTCCCCTGGTCGGCAATTCGTTTTCCGAATATTTCAAGTCAGGTATGGGGCATGGAATTGTTGAGGGGCATCAGGCGAAACCGTGAAATTGATAACTGGGCACTGGAGGTAAAAGGAGCTGTAAATGATATACCTTTCTGGGGCCATCTGCATGGAATTGAACATATTAAATCGCCTTTCAGGCTATCATTGACACCTTATCTGGCAACAGCCATCGAACATTATCCTTACAATGTTGACGGACTGAGCAATTATGCATATAGTTTATCCGGTGGCATGGATTTAAAATATGGTATAAATGAAAGTTTTACGTTTGACGCCACATTATTACCTGATTTTACGCAGGTTAAATCGGATAATATTGTTAAAAATATTACTGCTTTCGAAACAATTTTTTCAGAGCAACGACCTTTTTTTAAGGAAGCAATAGATCTTTTTCAAAAGGGAAATCTTTTTTATTCAAGACGCATTGGCCGCACTCCTTCAGGGTATAATGCGATTATGAATGGAATAGATTCTACTGAAAAAATTATTTTTAATCCACATCAAACCAAATTGTTAAATGCAGTGAAGCTGTCAGGCCGGACCAAGGGTGGATTGGCTATCGGGATTTTGAATGCCATTACTGACAGGATGAGCGCTGAAATTGAGTCAGGTAGTAAAGATAATTACAAAATTGTTACAGAACCTCTGTCGAATTACAACATTTTGGTTTTTGATCAGGCATTGCGCAATAACTCCTCTTTATATTTTATCAATACCAATGTGTGGCGTGAAAATGCGTATCGTAAAGCCAATGTTACAGGAACTGGCATAAGCCTGATGAATCGTTCAAATAAATTTAACTTTAGTGCGGATGGTTCTGTAAGCCAGCTATTTGAAAAAAGCCCAAATTCAGATGGATTTGATAATACTGTTGGGTACCAGATAAATGCAAGTGCAGGGAAAGTTAGCGGGACGTATCAGTATTCAGTTTTTACAAATATTATGGACGGCAGTTTCAATGCCAATGATCTGGGGCTTACCACAACGAATAATTATATCAGCAACGGGATTAAGCTGGCTTACAATATTTTCGAACCTACTCAGTTTTGCAGGGATTTGCAGTCAAGCATCACAATCAGTAACCGGTTAAATTATACTACATCTAAACCTGAGAACTCTTCATTACAGTTCAAAACGTATTTAACCAATCTGCGCTATACCAGTTTTTGGTTTACAATGAATTTGTCGCCTTTTGAAACATATGATTATTATGAGCCACGTATTTCAGGCAGATATTACATAACGCCATCTCATTATTCAATTTATTTTGGATTCAGTTCTGACTACCGTAAGACTTTTGCTTTGGACGGTGCGCTCACCCTTGAGACCAATGATCAGGATTATGCAGGGTTTATATGTTCTATTACACCAATACTGCGTGTAAATAATCATTTGCAGTTTAAGTATACCCTGCAATTTGAGAATTATTACAATGATAAGGGATTTGCTGAATTGAATGATGATTCAGGAATTATTTTCGGGAACCGGGATATTACCGGCGTTGAAAACTCCATGACGGGTACTTACAATTTCAGAAATAACCTTTCGATTAACCTTTGGGCCAGATATTATTGGTATTATGGTAGTTATGATCGTTTCTTTATGCTTTCAGAAGATGGATATCTCAAAAATCTCCTGGATTTTGATGGTACCGATGGGTTTAATTTTAATTCTTTTAACATTGATCTGACTTTCAACTGGGAGTTTGCCCCCGGAAGCAATTTAACTGTAATGTGGAAGAATGCAATTATTACGGATGACGAGGCCGGCAATGCAAGCTACATTGAGAACTTTAAAAACACAATCAGGTCTCCCCAGCTTAATACACTTTCGCTTAAGTTGTTATATTATTTTGATTACCAATATCTGGCTAAATCTAAAAGAAAATAATGCTGCAATTGACCTCATCAGAAGTTCCGGCATAAATGCTTATTTGCTTATTATTTTTAAGATTGGGTCCGCAATCTTCATAAACGGCTATTTTTTATAATTTTGTTTAATGGATACTTTAATTTTTGCTGATCAGGTTTATAAGAGTTTTGGCCATGTTAAGGTTCTGAAAGGACTGGGTTTGCGTATTGAAAAAGGAGAGATTGTTACAATCGTTGGTGCTTCGGGGGCCGGGAAATCAACACTTTTGCACATTCTTGGAACATTGGATAAACCTGATTCAGGCAAGATTCTGATTAATAATCAAAATGTTTTTGAACTTAAAGACAGGCAAATCAGTGATTTCAGGAACAAAAATATAGGGTTTGTTTTTCAGTTCCATCACCTCCTGCCAGAGTTTACAGCACTCGAAAATATTTGTATTCCTGCTTTTATTGCCCATAAAAATAAAAAGGAAAGTCTGGAGAAAGCCATGAAGCTTTTGGGTTTTATGAAACTTGAGCACAGGGCAGGTCATAAACCTTCCGAATTGTCAGGTGGTGAGCAACAACGCGTTGCTGTGGCCAGGGCACTTGTAAATGACCCGGATATCATTTTTGCCGATGAACCATCGGGCAATCTTGATTCAAATGCTGCGATTGAACTGCATAAACTTTTCTTTGAACTAAGGCGCGAATTTGGGAAAACGCTGGTTATTGTTACACATAATCAGGAGCTTGCGCGAATGTCGGACCGGATAATTACCATTACGGATGGCTGTATAGTTTAGACATCCAAATTAAAAGCAGCCAAACACGTCCCCCTTTTACTGACTTTTTTTTGATGCCTTGATCATTCTGGGTTTGCCTCTGAAATCATTACGCAATTCCGGATTAATAAAACCATTAGCCATTAGCATATTGAGGATTTCCACAGAAAATTTTTCATTTATTTCAAAATATAAGGCTCCTCCGGGTTTGAGCAATTCCAGAGAAATTATGGCAATTTTGCTATAAAATAAAAGCGGATCATTATCCGGGACAAAAAGTGCCTGATGTGGTTCAAAATCCAGTACATTGGCAGCCATTTCCATCTTTTCAGAATCGCGGACATAAGGTGGGTTTGAAACGATAAAATCAAAACTTTCAGCAGCAAATGGAACAGGTTCAATCAGTATATTATGTGCAATGATGTTCACATCCGCATTTAGATTCCGATTGTTCAAAGTGGCATAACCGATTGCATCAGCGGAAATGTCTGTTGCTGACATGTCCAGCCCATTTAATTTAAGTGCCAAACTGATAGCAATGCATCCGCTTCCTGTTGCAATATCAAGCCCTTTCAATCCGGTTTTTCCTTTATAATCCTGCTGAATCCATAAAACAAGCTCTTCTGTCTCCGGACGCGGAATCAGGACTCCTTTTCCGACCCTGAACGTGTAATCAAGAAACCATGCTTTGCTCAAAACGTACTGAAGTGGTTTATGCGTAAGCAATTCCCTGAATGCAAAATGAACCTTCAGAATTTCCGATTCGCTTAATCTTTTATCAGGATCAGAAGTAAACTGAAGTGTTGTCAAACCCGTAAGTTCTTCCATAACAATTCTGCTGATTGACACAGCTTCAGTATGTTCGTACAATTCAGCAAGTTTATCACAATAGAACCTGTAAATATTAACAGCCTTATTTGACCTGATTTCGAGTGGCATAATCTGACTTAGATTTTGTTAAAGCGTCTTTTGAATTTGCTTTCACCGTTCATAAGTACTTCAAAGATATATCTTCCCGGTTTTAAATGGTTCAGATTGTAGGTGAACTGATTTTGCCTGACGCTGTTATAAACATGGTTTTCAACAAGTTCCCCGTCAGCGGTTATTTTAATTTCCATTTTACCTGAAATATCAGCATGAACATCCAGCGAAATCTGATCTTTGGCCATTCTCGGAAAAAGAATAAAGGAATATTGCGTTGAAGTGGTATCCGTTACAAAGTTTCCGGAGGTTGCAAAACTATAGAACATCCCATCACCGCAATCGCTTTCAAAGTTTTTAATCAGTCTTCCGTTCATATCCAGCAATCGCAGATAACCATACCCTGCATCTGCTTCGTACCAGAATTCCAGTCCGTCGCCCGCACTGTCACTTAACATAAGCGCGTAATTTTCAGGACTGAGTGACAGTGTATCAGTATAAAGAGTTGCAGGTTTTAGGGTTTTGCCTGTTTTACTGTAAATTTCCTTTCCGTTTTTATCTGTAATAATCAGTTTGTTTTCAGAAGGTTTGTTGTTTGTTCTGAACTGCAATATCATTTTTACAGGTAAAATTGGAACAGCATCAAATGATGAAGTGAGGGTGTTGTCGTGCTCCCATGCATCTTTTTTACCGTTTGGCCGGATAAGTTTTACAGTAAATGTATTCAAACCTGATGCAGATTGAATCATACCGGGTAAAACCACATCAGCCACGGCATTAAATTCCAGCTTACCTGTCCATAAATAAGTTTTTTTTGAAAAACCATTTGTGCCATACTCAATTTGAACACTTGTAAGTGGCTCACTGCCAAGGTTTCTAAATTTTATTCTTGGATTGAAACCCGCCGGGTTCAAACGGTTGAATTGCGGGTTGTTACTGGGCACCAGAATTTCTTCGACAGCCACATCATTTTTTTGACTGACGGGCATGTATTCAATCATATAAGAGGCTATACTTTCCTTTGCCCCTTTATCGCCGGTTGCTGTGTACGGTTCCATTTCTATAGACAATGAATGGCTTCCGGGTGAAGCAATCATATCCGTAATATCAGCAGGTTGCAAATAGCCCGGACACCACCAGGCCCGGTCATAAATCCAGGTTCCTCCCTGAGGGTAGAGGGGATTATCTCCACAGTTTTTCCAGAGATTTACATGACTGACCAGATTTCCATCCAGGAAAATATCACGCCAGCGGCTACAAAATTCACTGCAACCTTTTGGCTGATCCATCCCATGACCTGTATGCTGGATTCTGAACCTTACCAATCCTGTTTTTTTGTTGAATACACATTTATATGGGTTTAACTGCATTCCAATGGTCGTATCCGGATCGCCATACTTAAAGTTCCCTTCCCATACTTTTGTTACTGCAATGGGTGTTATAATTTCCGGACCTATAACAAATTCAAAATCAATGGTCAGCTTCCAGCCTACGGTAACCGGCTCATAACCGCTATGGTTGTATTCAATCTCAATACTGTCGCGCAGCAGCAACGAGAAGTCGGTTACATCGGTATGCCATTGCCATTGCCAGCCTTTGTTGAAGATGCTTCCATACGGTGTGAGCATGCGCCCCAGTTCAAAATCAATTGATTTCCCGTTTATGCCACCGGTACGCCTGATCCTGATCTGGTCAAGATAGTCCCAGTGAGCGGTGGGCAGACTGTCAGGTGAACCAAGCGTAACATGCATCATGATTTTACGGACAGAAACATTTTTTTTTGGAAAAACACCCCATGCCGGATAGGGATTGTTCCCTTTGGCAGGGTTTGTAACAATTGTGATTTTGTTATGTGTGGTAATATGTTCTGTTTGCGGTTTCTGGCCAAAAGAAAATGCCGGAAAAAGAAAGAGTACTATTATAATCAGGTATTTCATGGCTGATGGTTTATGTTTGGGATGACAAAATTAGGAAATCCGGCTTATTAATAAAATTTAAAAAGTTGGTTTTAGGAAAAGCAGGCCTGATTGCTGCATTGAAGCGGTTTTTTTGCGTAAATTGCAATCCTTTTTTCCGGAAGCGAAATCAGGAAACCGGCTGTTCAAGAGATCAAATCAGGTTCATGTGATTTGTTTTTTTGATAGCTTAAAAACTGCAGATAGAATTGATAAGTTGAAATAAGCATTTTTAAATGGATATTGTTTTAAAAGAAGTTAATACTGTTCTCCAGGAAAATCAGGAGGCAGTAATGTGCATTGTAACGCAGACCAAAGGTTCATCTCCCCGTAAAGCCGGGGCAAAAATGCTGGTTAAGCCCGGGGGAAAGATTACCGGTACCATAGGCGGTGGAAAGGTTGAATTTGAAGTTATTCAGAAAGCCTGTGAGATCATGGGGACTGAAAATCCACTCGTCCTCAGTTTTTCGCTTGACCCCTCAAACGGTCTTGAATGCGGTGGGAAAATGGAAGTGTATCTTGAGCCGCTGGGAGGAAAAGGAAAGCTGTATATATTTGGTGCAGGGCACGTTGGGAACGCAATAGCAAGGCTGGCAGTGATGATGGGATTTGTGGTAATCATGTGCGATGAAAGACCCGGAATGACTGATAATTGCTGTATAGAAAATGTGAAGTGTCTGAATGCCCCTTATAATGAGATTTTAAGCAGTATTAAATTTACACCCGCCGACTTTGCGGTAGTTACAACACATGCCCATACTTTTGATATTGAGGTTACTGCGTATCTCGCTCCACTGAATCTTGCCTGGATAGGGATGATTGGTAGCCGGAGCAAGGTTTCAACAGCACGCCGTAGGTTTATGGAAGAATTCAACCTGACAGAGGATCAGATCAATAGTATTGAAATGCCTGTAGGTGTGCCTATTGCGGCTGAAACTCCTGAAGAAATTGCCCTAAGCATTGTTGCACGCCTTGTGGATGTAAAGAACAGGGCATTGGGATATAAACCCAAAAGCGGACCTATAGCGCAGTAACCAAACAAGTTTTATAAATTTACATGAAAAATCTGATAAAAGACTCAGCCATGGAAACTGATCAACATACGCTCAGGTTCATGCATAACGGCAGACCTGTGACCATCCGGTTTAATGAGGGTTGCCGGTTTAAACCTTCCACCACTGTTCTGAATTATCTCAGATCATTCCCTGATTTGAAAGGAACCAAAGAAGGCTGTGCTGAGGGCGACTGCGGTGCCTGTACGGTGGTTGTTGCAGTTCAATCAGGCGATAAACTGATTTACAAGGCATTTAATTCCTGCTTGTTGTTCCTGCCATGGTTGAATGGTAAACATCTTATAACGGTGGAGGCACTCTTAAATAAGGGTGAACTGCATCCGGTACAGCAGCTTTTGATCGACCATTACGGAAGCCAGTGTGGTTTTTGCACACCGGGAATCGTCATGTCGTTATTTGCTTTATTTAAAAGTGGACATCAACCCGATAGCAATTATGCGAAAACCGCGCTCAGTGGTAATTTGTGCCGTTGTACGGGTTATCAGCCAATTCTGGATGTTGCACTGAAAGCAATGTCACTCGATGGTAACGATCATTTTTCTGAAAAGGAAAAAGATGTGATACACTATCTGAATGCTATTCAGATTCAATCCCAAACTTTTACGAATAAGGATCAGATTTATTACCGGCCTGATAATCTACTGACTGCTATTGAGTTATGTGAAAAACATGCTGATGCTTATCTGGTAAACGGGGGCTCAGACCTGGCCTTGCAGCAAAGTAAGAAGTTTATTCATTTCCCGGTTGTAATTGATTTATCGGCAATTGCTGAATTAATGGAATTCAGGGAGGAGGAGCAAACTTATATTATTGGCAGCGGATTGAGTTTTGAGGAAGTGCTGCAAAAACTTGATGGCAGGTTACCCGTAATTGAAGAGCTTCTGAGCGTTTTTGCCTCCAGACAAATAAGGAATCTGGCCACTTTTGGCGGAAACATCGGATCAGCATCACCCATTGGTGATACCCTGCCGGTATTATTTGCCCTGAAAGCCAGTCTCAGCCTTGTTTCAGCCTCAGGTGTAAGAATGATACCGGTTGAAACTTTTATAAAAGGTTACCGAAAAACTGATTTGAAACCCGGTGAGTTGATTCTGAATATTAGTATACCAAAGCCGGAAGAACATACAATTGTAAAGTTTTATAAGGTTTCGAAGCGGAAAGATGTTGATATTTCAACAGTTAGTTTGGCGGCCCGGCTTAAAAGGAATGCTGACGATGAAGTTGCAGAAATTATACTGGCATACGGAGGAATGGCGGAAGTGGTTAAAAGAGCAACCCTTGCTGAAGGATATTTGCCTGGTAAACAATGGACTGAAGAAATTGTACATGAAGCCTGTAAACTGATCGACAGCGGGTTTGAACCCATTTCCGATGCCCGCTCTGGAAATGAAGCCAGAAAAATAATGGCAAAAAACCTGTTATTAAAATTGTATGCTGAAACCTGCCAAACTCCGGAAAGCTATGCATAAAACCGATCAACTTTCAGAAAATCCACTCAGGCATGAAAGCGCAAATGCCCATGTAAGCGGAAGAGCATTGTTTATTGATGACATACCTGAACCTGCCGGGATGCTGTTTGGTGGCGTATTATTCAGTCAGGTGGCTGCGGGTCGGATTATTCAGCTTGATATCAGTCATGCTGTTTCCATCCCGGGTGTACACCGGATTTTGACGGCCAGTGATATTCCGGGTGAAAACCAGATGGGTCCCGTGGTTCATGATGAACCCTGTCTTGCCGTTGAGGCAGTTCAGTGCATCGGACAGGCCATCTGTCTTGTTGCCGCTGAGTCACCTGAAATCTGCAGGCTTGCGCTCAGCAATATTGTTGTTGAAATAGAACCGATTGAAGCCATTACTGACCTTGATACAGCCATTGAGCGATCAAGTTTTTTCGGACCTCCGAGAATCATCAGATGTGGTGATTTTGATGCGGCTTACAAGACCTGTGCCTATACAATTGAGGGAACCCTTGAAACCGGTGCCCAGGAGCACTGGTATCTTGAAACGCAGGCCAGTCTGTGTATTCCGGGTGATGATGGCGGTATGATGGTGCACAGTTCCTCACAAAATCCTACCGAAACTCAGGCCATCGTTGCTGAGGTTTTAGGTATTGGAAGGCATGCGGTTACTGTGGAAGTGAAGCGTATGGGCGGAGGTTTTGGCGGAAAGGAAACCCAGGCCAATCCTGTTGCAGCATGGGCCGCATTGCTGGCCAATGCAACGAGCAGGCCTGTTAAAATCAGGCTTACACGCGATGAGGATCAGAAATATACCGGCAAGCGTCACCCATTCAGGAGTTTTTATAAGGCGGGTTTTGATGCGGAAGGTTATCTGCAGGCCTGCCAGTTGCGTCTGTTCAGCGACGGAGGTTGTGTATCCGATCTGAGCTGGGCTATTCTGGAACGTGCTTTATTTCATGTTGATAATGCGTATTATATTCCGAATCTGTTTGTTAGCGGACAGGTTTGCCGCACTAATCTGCCAAGCAATACAGCATTCAGGGGATTTGGCGGCCCACAGGGAATAGCAGTTACCGAGCATATTCTGGAATGTATAGCATCCAAACTGTCCATTGATCCGGTTCTTGTCAGGCAACGCAATTTTTACGGAACACATGAGCGTAATACAACACATTACGGACAGGTTCTTGAAAACAACAGGCTTGCACTGATTTATAACAAGTTGATTCCGGATTCATCGTATTTCATGCGTAAGCTCGGGATTGAAGCTTTTAATCAGGAAAACCGTTATTTTAAGCGCGGAATTTCGATGGTTCCGGTAAAATTCGGGATTTCATTTACCACCTCATTTTTGAATCAGGCAGGTTCTCTCATTCAGATTTATCAGGATGGAACTGTAGTGGTAAACCACGGTGGAACCGAAATGGGGCAGGGGCTTCATACCAAAATCAGGCAGATTGCTGCTACTGAATTAGGGATTGATCCGGTTTTTATCCGCGTTGAAGCCACGAACACCGGTAAAGTGCCAAATACGTCAGCCACAGCAGCTTCTTCAGGTACCGATCTGAACGGAATGGCCGTAAAAAACGGAATTGGAATCCTGAAAAACAGGTTGGCAGAGGTTGCCACAGGAATGATTTCAGAGCAATATTCCCAATTAGTTGATGTATCGCAATTGCAGTTTTCAGATAACCTGATAGTTGTTCAGAGCGATACCCAAATGTCAGTCAGTTTTAAGGATGTTGTATCTAAAGCCTATTTTTCGCAGGTGAGCCTCAGTGCTGCGGGTTATTATAAAACGCCTGGCATTCACTGGGATAAAGAAAAGGGCAAGGGAAAACCTTTCTATTATTTTTCGTACGGGATGGCTGTGTCAGAAGTTGAAGTGGATGTGCTTACAGGCCATGTAAAACTCCTGAGAACTGATATTTTGCATGATGTCGGGAAATCAGTAAATCACGAAATTGATCTGGGGCAGGTGAGGGGTGCATTTATACAAGGTGTTGGCTGGGTTACAACTGAAGATGTAAAACACAACCATTCCGGGCAACTCCTCAATGCATCACCTGACACTTACAAAATACCAGTAATTAATGATATTCCCGATGATTTCAGGGTTGAACTGCTTGAGGCAATCGAAAATCCGGGTGTAATACATGGCAGCAAGGCGGTGGGTGAACCACCCTTTGTGCTTGGCTTGTCGGTATGGCTGGCTGTCAGGAATGCCATCGGAACAACTGAACTTGGAATTCCGGCAACCAATGAGCATATACTGTTAGCGATAAACAGAAGTTTATAGGATCAGTCAAAAAGAATAACATAAAATTTTACTGAACTTTTGGTAGTCCTCTTTTGATTTTACAAATATATACTATTCGATATGAAGTGTCGTTTATGAATGTGTTTATTTAAAATAAAATATGACAATGAGGAAATTGATTTTTTTGAGCATGCTGGCTTTTGGTATTCTGACTGTAACATCGTGCAGTAAAGATGATTCAACCTCCGGCCCAACTGTGGTAAGTGCTAAAAATGGAAACGACAGCCACAATCAGGGTAAAAACTGTATGGATTGCCATAAAAGTGGCGGTTCTGGTGATGGTGTTTTTAATGTGGCTGGAACGGTGTACAACAGTGCCCAGTCGTCAACCTATGCCAATGCTGTTGTAAAACTTTATACTGCTGCCAATGGTGGCGGAACCTTACGGGCAACCGTAAATGCCGATGCGCTCGGAAATTTCTATACAACAGCTTCCGTTGATTTTTCGGGCGGGCTTTACCCCGCGGTTACCAGTACCTCAGGAAGTGTTGCTTACATGCCTGCTCCCATCACAACCGGTGCCTGCGGTAGCTGCCATGGCAGCAGTACCGGGAAAATCTATGTTCAGTAATTGATAAGTTTATTATTGTTTTTCAGGTTGTTGGTTCTGTGTTGTCAGAACCGGCAACCTGATTTTTTTTATTCAGATTCTTTTATAACTGCATTTTCATCCATTGTATCCTGCTGAATTTCAGTTTCGAGCAGCATATTGTGAATTTT